>CAZKQS010000063.1:0-6837 GCA_964554985.1 uncultured Thermoplasmatales archaeon
GATTGATAGTCTTTGATTCTGTAAAATAAAAAGGTCGTCATTAAAGCGTCAGACTTTTTTTATTTTATTATGAAAGATTTTTTAATTGGAGAATACTATTATTTATATAACCGAGGAAACTGCAAAAAGGATATTTTCATAGATGACTCTGACTATATCGGGTATTTGGAAAAATTAAGAAGGTATAAGGAAAAATATAATTTGTCAGTAATTTGCTATTGTTTAACGCCGAATCGGGTTGATTTATTAATTCAACAAAAAGCTAATGAGTCGGTTTCTAAATTGCTTCAAGTTTTGCATACTAGTTATTCAATGCAGTATAATGTTAAGTATGATAAAAAAGGACATCTTTTTGAAGGCAGGTTTAGGCGAAAAAAAATTATTGATTTAGAACATTTGTTAGAAATTTCTTCATGTATTCATTTAAATCCATTAATTTTTGGATTAACTGATCAGCTTAAGAAATACGTCTGGTCAAGTTATCCGGATTATATCAATTTGCGCAAAGGAACGCTTTGCGATAAAAAAGCGATTTTGCTTAATTTAACTCCTCAAAAATATCAGCAAATAACTGAACAAGAAATTAGGCAAAAATTAATTCAAAAAGCTTTTGAAAATAAATTAATTATTAATAAGTAAATTAATATGAAGGGAGTTGTTTTAGCCGGCGGTTCAGGTACTCGATTAATGCCTTTAACCAAGGTGATTAATAAGCAGTTGCTGCCGATTTATGATAAGCCATTGATTTATTATCCGATTTTAACCTTAAAAGATGCCGGAATTAAGGAAATTTTAATTATTTCCGGTCCAGGCCATGCTGGCCAATTATTAGATATGCTTGGCTCAGGCAAGGATCTAGGCGTGGATTTAAGCTTTGATATTCAAGAAGAGCCAAAAGGAATTGCCCATGGCTTATCCATAGCTGAAGATTTTGCTGATCAAGAAAAAATCGCTTTAATATTAGGAGATAATATTTTCGGCGATAATTTAAAAAAACCGGTTCAAGATTTTGAAAAACAGGAATTAGGAGCTAAAATTATTTTAAAACAAGTTCCAGATCCGGAAAGATTCGGAGTGATTAAATTTAATCAAAAAGGAGATAAGATTATTAAGATTCTTGAAAAACCCAAAAATCCGCCTAGTAATTGGATGGTGACTGGATTTTATATGTATGATCATCATGTTTTTAATATAATTAGAGAATTAAAACCCTCATCCAGAGGAGAGTATGAAATAACGGATTTAAACAATTTATATCTCAAACAAGGTAATTTGACTTTTTATAAAACCAAAGGGAAATGGATTGATGCTGGAACTTTTGATTCTTTGTTAGAAGCAAATAAGTTTATTGCTCGAAAAAGGTTGTAAAAAAGGTCTGACGCTTTGATGACGACCTTTTTTTTAGATAAAAAAAGGTTGTAAGGTTAGCTAACAACCTTTATTTTAAGAATAAAATTGTGAAAAAACGAAAATTTGTCAAATTATATAACCAAAATGCGTCTAAAGTTTATCGATTTCTCTTTTTAAAGACTAATTCTAAACAAGACGCAGAAGATTTGGCTTCTGAAGCCTTTTTTAAGCTATGGGAATATATTCAGCAAAGGAATCAAATTGATAATCCGCGCGCTTTATTGTATAGCATTGCAAATAATCTATTAGTTGATTATTATCGCAAAAAGCCGCAAAAAGAGATTTTAGCAGAGCCGGAAAACCCTGCTTTAGCTAAAATTGAAGATAAAAAGCATTTTAAAGATAGAATTAGCTTAAATTCGGAAATAAAAGAAATTCAGCAAGCGCTTAAAAAAATTAAGCCTACTTATCAAAATATTATTATTTGGCGCTATTTGGATGATTTCTCAATTAAAGAAATCGCTCAAATAATGGAAAAGCCAGAAGGAACAGTTAGGGTTTTAACTCATCGGGCTTTAAAATCTCTTAAAAAAAGGCTGTAAAGTGTAATAAATTACTCTTTTTTTCGTCTATATTATTAAACATGGACAATTTTCAAAGAAAAATTAAAAAATTGAATCAAATTAAACCTTCTAAGAATTGGTTGAACTCAACTCGCCATAGCTTAGAAGCCAAGATTGATTTTGATCAAGCAACTAATCCCAAGCATAATGGAATTAGATTTTTGAATTGGTTAAAACAGCCTCAGACAACTGCTTTAGCTTTATGTTTGAGTTTGATTGTTTTAGGCGGTCCTTGGCTGTTAGTTAAAGCATCTCAAGCCAGTTTACCGGGTGAATGGCTATATTCCATTAAAAAAGCAAATGAAGGAATCCAAGTAAGAATCGCTTCAGATTATGGTCGGAGCCAGCTTCAGGTTGAATTTGCCAGTCGCAGAGTGGAAGAGTTGATAAAAATAGCTAGAGATTCGGTTAATGATCAGGAAAAATCAAGCAAAACTCAGGAAATTATTCAAAATTTAAAAGATAACTTAGCCCAAGCGAGCGCTTATACAAAGCAATTATCCAGAAATGAAGCATTAAATGTAGCTAAACAAACCAGGCAAATTAAACAGGATTTAAATAGAACTAAGCAAAATTCTTCAGAACAAGTCCAGGATGAATTAGCTGATGCGGAAGAAGCGATTGATCAGATTAATAAAAATATTTTAGCTAGTTTAAATAAGCAAGAAAAGGAACAGGAAACTTCTAGCGCTACTACCACTGATGAAGAAGTCATGATTATTTTAGAAGAAACAAAAGATGGTGATGTGACTACTACTGATAAGATTATTAATGGAGAAAAGGAATAAACTTAAAAATTAGGATAAGCAGCCTGGTCAAGAAACAAGGGTCGATTTTCCTAAATAAAAAATAGGAATTTCTTGACATTAAGGACTGTTTATAGTTAAATATACAATTAGATTACCGATTGTTTAAATAAAAAGGTCGATCAATCGGGCAAAAGAATTGCTAAGAATTCAGCAATTCAATTAAAGTCGAATAAGGTTATTTAATAGCATGTGAATTAGATAATCTTAGAGATTAATTTATTTAGTTAAAATGCAAAAAATAAAAAGACCAATAGCAGGTCTAACTTCTATTACCACTATTGCATGGATGTGTGGTTTAACCATGCTTGCTCCAATGGCAGCTGGTGCTGCTGTAGTAGATGGTAGTATTGTTAGCCCGGACGCTGAATTTACCGAGGATGGAACTACTTATTATCCATACGACGTCTTTATTGTAAAGATTGTTGATGGAAAAACTTTCAAAAGATTAGTTCTTAATCCAGAAGTATTTGAAAGCTACGGGCATTTAGAATGGGATGATATCCAAACTATCGACGCCAGCACAGTTGAAGGTTACACTACTTCAGAATTAGTCTATCCAGACAATGACGGAGACGGAGTAGCTGATGGATCAGTTTACAAACTAACTCCTGATGGCGATACCGGCGAACGTCAGCATTTGGATATGACTGCATCAGAATTTGAAGATGCAGGATATGACTGGGATTCAGTTTATGTTGTTAACAGCACTGACTTTGGCAACTATACTGAAGGTGATGCAATCACCGACGGTGATGACGATGACGATGACGATGTAGCCAGCGATGGAACTTTAACAGTTTCTTTGGCGGCTGACACTCCAGCAGCTACTGCTGTTCCAGCAAAAGCGGCCAGAGTGCCTTTTACCAAGGTTAACTTAACCGCTACCGGTGGAGACGTGGTAGTTGATTCAATGACTATTGAAAGAGGTGGAGGCATGGCTCAGGACGATAACTTTGACAGCGTTAACATCGTTGATCTAAGTACTGATCCAGGCGAGACTATTGCCACTGACAAGACATTGAATTCTTCTCATCAAGCAACAATCAATGATGATGTAACTATTGAAAGCGGAACAACCAAGTCATTGATGTTAGTCGGTAACATGGCATCTTCAGTTAATGCTGGCGAAATTCCAACTTTGAAATTAACCGCGGCAACGGTTAAGGATGATGCTACTTTGAACGCGACTTTGCCAATTACAGGTAATGCCATGACTATGAACGGCACTATTAGTGTTGCTACAGTCACTTTAGGTGAAGGCGCTTCTAATCCAGACAGTGACAAGACTCCAAAAGTTGGCGATACTGATGTTGATTTCACTGAAATCAAAATTAGCAATACTTCATCTGATGAAGCGATTGAACTAGAACAGATTAAATTTGTTCAGTATGGTTCAGCCGGAGCTTCTGATGTAGAGAATTTTGATTTAGTTGATTCAAGCACCAACACGGTTCTTGCTACAGTTGAAAAAATGAATGACGACAAAGAAGTTGTTTTCAACTTTGATACTGCCTTAGAAATTGATAAAGGCAAGAACAAACAATTAATGATTCGCGGAGATATAGAGGGTGGAGCGGCCAGGACGATCCAAATGAAAATTGATAAGTTTACTGATATCTTAGCTATGGGTCAGCTTTACGGCTTCTATGTAACTGCAACTGCCGGTACTAATGCTCGATCTACCGAACCAGTTTTTGGTGCTGATACGGTGGTTTATGAGCAAACTATTGGCGAAGGTAGCTTAAAAGTAACTCAATCAAGCTTAGCAGCAGCTAATATTGCTGAAGGAGCTGATGAGGTTACCTTAGGAGCTTTTGACTTTGTTGTTAAAGGCGAGCCAATTACTATTAGCAAAATTGGTTGGCAGACTTACATTGATTTGGCCACTGATGGAACTAGCGCAACCACTTCAGACATCACTAATTTAACTATTTATGATGAGGATGGTAATTCTGTAGCCGGTCCAATGGATCCAACTCATGATTATGGCGATGGAGGTAAAGCTTATGGTTCAGCCACTACCACAGATTCATTTACTGTGCCAGTAGGAACAAATACTTACACAGTTAAAGCGGATCTAAGCAGTGATTTTAGCGCTGATGACACAATTGCTATCAAAATAACGCCAGATAGTAATATTACCGCAACTGGCGATGTGACTTCTAAGACAGTTGATCCAACCCCAAGCAGTATTGTAAGTTCAGCTACTATGACGGTTAAGACAGGCGCGTTGTATGTCTCTCTTGACCCAACCGTATCCAGTACTTCAGTAGTGCAGGGAACTAATGATTTTGTATTTGCCAAGTTAGTTCTAAATGCGACAGCTTCAGGTGAAGATATTAATGTTAGCCAGGTCAAGGTAAGAGTTGAGCCAGGGACTGCTTCAGCTGACGAATTGTCTAACTTTACTATTTACGATGGCGATACAGCATTAGATGTGACTAATGATCCGGATTCCGCGTTAAGCAGTGATGCTGATACTAAATCTACCAGCACCTTTAGCTTGGCAGATACTTTAGTGGTTGAAAGCGGTGAATCCAAAACCTTAACTGTTAAAGCGGATATTAGCTTAGCTACCGAAACCAATGATACCTTTAAAGTTGGTATCAGCGATGCAAATATTAGCGCTACCGGAGCTTCTACTGGAAGCAGTATTAGCCCAACTTATAGCGCTTCAGACGGAGCTACAATTACTATCCAGAATAGCGGAAGCCTAACAGTTTACGCTTCTTCAGCTACGCCTAGCGCAGGATTAATTACTGCTGATACAAGCGGCGTAGAAGTAGGTGTGTTTAACGCAACCGCTTCTTATGAGGACATTAACATTGAGAAAATCTACTTTACTACTACAAGAGTCAATAGTGGAGGTCTTGATCAAGTAGATACTTTTTATCTATATGATGAAGATGGCGCATTGATTAAGTCAGTTACGCCAACCTCAACTGATAGTGATGATGGTAATACTGTATTAGTAGATATGTCTAGCGATCCTTTGGTAATTGAAAAAGGAACTTCTGAGGACGTTACCATTGAAGTTGATACTGCTCCGGCTTACAGGTATCCAACCGTAGCTGGATTAGGTCAAGCCGGACAAGGATTTAAGTTCTCAATTAACGCTACCGGGGATATTACTGCTAAGGGAGCTTCTTCAGGCGTCGCGGTAAGCTCTAAGACAGTTTCTTGCGCAATGAAGGAGATGACTGTCTATCATAGCGTGCCAACCGTAACCTTGAACGAAGATATGAGCGAAGGCATTACTAGCGGCAGCTTTACCGACGGCACAGTTACCGGTAAAGAACTTTACAAGTTTAAAGTAGCCGCTGACAGTAAAGGCGATATTGGGTTATATCGTGCTTCATTCTTGATTACAACCAGTACAGCTACGGTTACGCCAAGCAGTATGTATATTACTGACGGCACAGAAACAGTAGCTAAGTGGGGAGAAATAGATACTGCTCAATATGTTCAAGTTGACGATAATGATGATGGTGGAAGCGCTATCTATAACTTCTACTTTACTGATGATCAATCAGCGCCAGATGATGCTACTTTGGCTAATGCTACTAATGTAATCTCATACACGGTAGCAGAAGGCAATGAGAAGACCTTTACCTTAAAGGGTACAGTTAAATGCACATCTGATGGCGGTTGTTCTGGCAGCAGCGGAAATGGATCACTTCAGATTCAATTCTTAGGTGATAGCAGTTGGCCAAGTATTGCCGGAAGTGAAGGTTATCCTGATGGCGCTGATGAGCTGGATGCTGAAAATTATGAAAACAGCTTTATTTGGGGTGATTACAATATCACTGGCGGTACTTCTTCAACTACCGCTTCCAGCTCAGAACAGTGGACTAATGGTTACCGAGTTGCCTCTGGCAGCGGTGGTACATTAGTTGCTACTTCTAGTTCTGTTACCTTCAGTAATTAATAAGTTTGATTGATATTCTTGAAATAGCACAAGACCCCGTTCGCCAAGGCGAACGGGGTCTTTGAGTATCTTGAATTTATTTTAATTTTCTTTTAAAATATATCTATTATGTCTAAAAAAAATAAAC
>CAZKQS010000064.1:0-6656 GCA_964554985.1 uncultured Thermoplasmatales archaeon
CACTTTAATGGCAAAAAAGCATCCCTTAATCCTGTTGGACATAAAATAGGACAAATTATAAAGAGAAAATTTATTTTTTTAGTTTAAATATTTTTATTATTTCAGAGGTTGAAAAAACTATTACTTTATCCTGTTTCTTTAAAAGGCTATCATTCGAACATAAAGGGATATCTAAATAAAATGCAAGACCTACAAAAGGTGCATCGTCTTTTGCTTTATCGGGAAGTAAAAATATCGCTTCTCTGTAAAACTTTTGAAATTTTGAATTTGGAATTATTTTTATAAATAATTTCAATTTATCTATAATATTATTAAAACTATCTAAATCAATACCTGATTTCTTGCAAATTAAGTGTTTATGTTTTTTTAGTTCAAAAAATGTTTTTTGTGGAGCATATAGATCAATTGAACTTTCAACCATAATTTTACGCGTAACTGAATTAGCCTTGAAAAAAGAAAATAAAATATTTGTATCAACTACTAATTTCATTTTAGGAGGATTCCTTATAGTCTTTTGCAATTTCTTTTTTTAATTTTTTTCCAAGTTCTTCACAATCTTTGTCAGTTAATTTACTGTCTGCAAGCATTTCATCAAGTTCTTTTAAAATTTCAAGTCTTTTTATTTTTTGAGAAAGTAAAATCCTTGCCATTTTGGACCAGTTAATCTCTGGAAACTTATTCATTCTTGCTTTAAGTTCTTTAGGAACTGAAATGGTAATATTTGCCATATATTCATCTCACATTATTTATTATTTAATGTGTAAACTGTGTAAATATATAAATATATCGGTTAAATATTTACAGGACTAGATTTCATAATAACAATATAATTTTTAGGAATTTAAAATTTTTAACAACAAAATAGTGCAGGGAAAAGGATTTGAACCCCTGGAACAAAAATCAGACTTGATAAATCCCATAATATTTATCTTTCAAATAATCAACAAAAACTTCTGAATTGAGTCCTTCTCCACAGCAGTCTTTGATTATTTCATCAGCCATTTTAACTCTACCTTTTTCATGTATGTTTTTTCTAAGCCAACTTAAGATATTTCCAAATTCAGCTTTTTCAATTTCAGATTCAAAGTTATCACTTTCTTTTCTTATCCGATTATAGATTTGAGCTGAATAAATTGATCCAATTGCATAGGTTGGAAAATAACCAATGCTTCCACCGCTCCAGTGCATATCTTGAAGAACACCTTCAACATCATTTTTTGGTGTAATTCCAAGCATATCATCCATTTTTTCATTCCAAACATTAGGCAACTCATCTACACTGATTTTATCTTCCATTAGATCAGTTTCAATTTCAAACCGAAGTATTACATGTAAACAATAAGTTAGTTCATCAGCTTCGACGCGAATAAGTGATGGTTTTACCTGGTTTACAAGCCTATACCAGCAATCAAAATCAATATTTTTGAAACTCTCTGGACTAGTTTTTTTAAATTCAGGGTAAAATTTCTTCCAAAAATTTTTGCTTCTAGCAATCATATTTTCCCAAAAGCGGGATTGAGACTCGTGAAGACCAAGAGATGGTGAATCTGAAATAACAGTATCTTTGTATTCTCCTTTAGGCATACCTAGCTCATATAGCGCATGCCCTGCTTCATGTATTGTTGAAAAAAAGGAAAAAAGAGGTCCTTTTCTTTTAAAACTCGTTGTAATTCTAACATCATTGTCACCCATACTAGTTGTAAAAGGATGAGTTGATTCATCAAGACGGGTTTTATCGTTAGGTAGACCCATCTTTTTGATCACCATGTCACATAGTTTTCTTTGCTTTTCAGAACTTATGTTTAGATCAATTTCTTTTTGATTTTGAAAAGTATCAGTATCTTTTATCCTATCGAGAATTTTTACTAATTCAGTTTTTAGATAGCTAAATTCTTTTCTTAGTGTGTCAACAGTCATTCCCTCTTCATAGTCATCAAGAAGAGTATTGTATTTTGGACCAGGTATATCAAAAAAACTGCAGTATTCTTTTTCTAGACCGACTATCTTTTTTAGATCAGGTGAAAAAACCTTGAAATTATTTTTTTCTCTAGCTTTTTCCCAATTTTGATAAGCAATAGTAGTTGCCTTTGACATTTTTACAACAAAGCTTGAAGGAACGCGCCTTGATTTTTCTACATCTCTATAAAGTCTTTTTACAACATTTCTGTCTTTTTCAGTTAAATCTTTGTAGATTGTTTCAGAATTAAGTTTTTCAATATGCTTCCAGAATTTATCTGATATAACTTTGTTATGAGCAATCTTTGATAAAAGTGCGGACTGCTCTGATTTATCAAGTGTTCCCATCTTTGGCATATATGTCATCTGATCCCAACCGATTAGTGCTCCAATTCCACCTAAAACTGATAGTTCTTTTTGTTCTTTATAGATATAATCAAGTGATTCCTTCATTTTTTACACCTCAATTTTTATTCCTACTGGACAGTGATCTGATCCAAACACATCGTCCATAATAAACGCATTTTTTACGTTTTTTATGAATTCAGCGTTTACAAAAAAGTAATCTAGTCTCCAGCCAACATTTCTTTCACGTGCACGTGTTCTCATACTCCACCAAGTGTAATTGTTTGGTTTTTTGTTAAAATATCTAAAAGTATCAACATACCCGTGATCTAAGAATGTATCTATCCAGGCACGTTCTATTGGTAAAAAACCTGAGATTTTTTCGTTTTGTTTTGGCCGTGCTAGATCTATTTCTTTGTGCGCTGTGTTAAAATCACCGCATACAACTATATTTTTTCCTTCTGCCTTTAAGTTATCAGCATATGATAAAAATGCATCATAGAAATCAAGTTTATAATCTAGTCTTTCCTGGTTTTTCTTTCCATTGGGGTAATATATATTAAATAGTACAAAGTCATCAAATTCTGTGATAAGAGTTCTTCCTTCAGAGTCAAATTTTTCTATTCCAAATCCTTTTTTTACATTGTTTGGTTTAATTTTTGTGTAAGTTGTAACTCCGCTGTATCCTTTTCTTTCAGCTGAGTTTATGTATACATTATAACCAGGTGTATTTTTTAAGTGTGGTGGAAATTGATCTGGTTTTGCTTTTATCTCTTGAAGACATAATATATCTGGACTTTCTTTTTGAAACCATTTAAAAAGTCCTTTTCTATCAGCAGCTCTTATTCCATTTACATTCCATGAGATAAGTTTCATATCGGTATTTGGAATGTAAGAACAGTCTTTAAGGTTAATCTTTTAGAAAAAAAATGAGAATATATTTAATTTTTTTCTTATAAATTTTTTATAAACTAAAAAAGCTAACATAAAAATAGTTCCAGCAAAAACCATATAAAAACCAATATCTGGCCCCCAACTACTTGAAAAAGCAATATCTGTAGCACCACCAGGTATATCAAAATTTAATTCTCCTGAACCAATAAACTCTCCGACACTAACACTAGCAAATTGATAAGCTGCATAAACAAAAATTATAATAACAGAAATAAAACAAAAAACAGATGAAAGTAATGTATATTTTTTCATTTTTTCATTTTTTATTCTTTCAAAAAATAGGTTTAAAATAAGTAAAACAGAGCCCGTGATAATTAGAATTATAATAATTTGAAAAGCTAATTCAAAAATACTAGGTAAATTAGATATTTCCCCAGCTCTAACACTTTTTCCTTTGGTGAAACTTATTATTTTAGATGGACTTAGAAACATTTTATAGCTTGTTTTAAAAGAATCATTATTGCCATTTATCATCCACCATGGATAAACAAGAGATAATATACTAGACCCTATTAGAAATATCTTTATAAATGACAAATAGCATTTTTTTCTAATATAAAATAAGCCAAATACTAAAATAAAAGCTATTGAAAAAATTGTTAGAATTAAGAGATGAGTTGGCTCCTTATTTGTTACTACATCTAATGTGTTATCATTTACAATATTAACCTTTCTCTGCCCAATTATTTTATCATCAGATAGTATTTTTATGTTATAAATACCAGGTGGAACTCTTATTTCAGAGGGGTGCTGTGAATCAAAACTTACCTCTTTATTTTCTCTAATAAATTTTAATGTATAATCCTCTATATTTTTTCCTTTTAAATCATATGGTTTTATATCAAGTTTGTATTCGACTAAAAAAACTAGATCAAGGGTTTCATCAGATGATTTTATATCAATTTCTTTTTCACACTTAAATTTCTGATAATTTAAAGAAAGCATATATGAACCCGGAAGTAAGGAATTAAAAGAATAAACGTCATTAATTGAACCAGTATCTGATTTAAAAATAAAATCTTCCTCACAATCCAAGTATCTTAGTTCCATATTGAAATTAAAACATGGTTTTTGATTCCAACTGTCAGTAACTTTCAAGTCTAAATCATAATTTTCAATTATTATTTCTTTTTTAAATGGAGATAGAATGTTTCTTATTTTAAGATCCATTTCTTTTTCAAAAACAACTTTTCCCTTGTATAAAACACTTAAACGATAAGGTTTATCAAAAATCAATGGCGTATTTAACTCAACATTACCATTACTATCTGAAAAATTACTTGAAACTATAACACCATCATATTTTAAACTGCATTTAACATCTTTGATAGGATCTTTATTTTGATCTACTATTTTTAAATATGAAGAAATCTCAGGTTTGCAATAAACATGTGTTTTAACTACTCCATCAATTTCTAAAATTTTAAATCCGATATATTTTTTTTCTTTACAAAAAATTGCATTTTCTTTATATACTTTTACTAAATAAGTTCCTTTTTCTAAATTAGAAAATCTAACTTTTTTAAATAAAGAAAAATTCTTCAAATCAATAATTGATATAATTCTAGATATCTTTTTAAAATCATCAATTTGATCTATTTTTCCTGTATCGATAGGTAACTTATTTGCCAAGCCTGAACTCATAAGAGATGAATCTTTGTATAATTCAACATTGATGTATGGTATTTTTTTACCAGCTAAAGCAGATATTACTGATCCAAAAGAAAAAGACCTGTCATTGTGGATATAGACAGTAAGTGAATTGTCATTCTTAGAATTTGAACTATCAGATACTTGATTGGTATTTTTTGGTTTAAATTCGACGAGTTTTTTATATATCTTTGATTCTTCTTCAACAGATTTATATCCTCCTTCTTCTGATGAAAAAAACTCTGCATTATATTCTAAAACATAATTGTTTGGGATTAAATTGTCTTTTACACCATTTTTTTCATAGTAGTTTCTAACCATTTGCAAAGATACTGATTTTGAATCAATTCCCGGTAGATTTGGATAACTCAACTGAAAAGAGTTTATTTGTATCCCATCTCTTTCGTCTTTACCTGATCTTAAAATATCATTTTTTTCCATAATCAAAGCATGTGCTTTACCTTTATTTCCTTCATCAAAACAAACCCAAGTTTTTTCTCCTAAATCGATGTCGTCTTTTGTATCAATAATTTTGAATGTCCCTTCTTGTTTGCTATTTAAAGGATATTCGCAGAGGTTACCCTCTTCATTATAGAAATGAAAATATGGATATATGCTGCCAAAATTTAAATCTTTTATCGAATTACTTTTTACCTTTCCTGATCTCATGCGTGCAAATACTCCATTTAAATCTGCAGTTTTGTGAAGTTTAATTTCATCTTTTGCTTCATGTTTTATATCCACATGGATTCTTTTATTATCTGTTGGACAGTGATAGTATTTATATTTACCAGTTGTTTGGATTTTACCATTATTTGATTCACTTATAATGCCTACTTCAACCATTAAGTTACCATCAACTATTATCTCATTTGAAATTAGTTTTTCACTTGTTGAAGCATAATCCAGATTCTCTACAGCATCTATTGGGTAATAATAAAAATCAAAACTAGCAAATAAATCTCCGTTTTGTGGAGAAGATTCTTTAATATCTTTTTTAAATTTTCCTACTTTTTGTGAAGTAGTAGCACCATACGCTTCTCCTTTTTGTGAAATATCATAGATTATTTTTCCATCATCAACTATTTGGTAAAAATTTGAAGAAAAAGAAAAACCAGATATTAGTTCATAAGAGTAAAAAGAATTTTCTACAGATACATGATCAAAATAGTTAGGTGAAGCTTTTGATTCTTTACTGTAATATAAATAGTATTTTTCATTTCCATCTGCATCATTTGGTATTAAAAAGACTAGATTACAGCTTTTAATACGCTTTTCATCTGTTTTTTCTAAATCATATATCTGGCACTCTAGTTCTTTGAAAAATCCCTTGTTTTGATATATTACTCTTATTGAATGTTCATTTTCATCTTTTGCATAGCAACTCTCATCAAAATCCACATGGATGTCTATTGGTTGGAATTTAGCATGGCTAATACTCGTATCAATTGGGATATTTATTTCTTGTCTATTTGAAAAAGATTCATTCCACCAGTTGTCTTCTTTTGCTTGAACCTGGTTTGGAAATATATTTAAAACTAATGTAAAAATAAGAATAAGACTGATTATTAGCTTTGTATGACTATCTTTTATCATTTATTAGTAGTATTTTTATATTTATTATTATATAAATGTTGTTTAACAGTTAGTGCCTAAAAAAAATATAAATAAAAAAGAAAATTAAATTAGTTATAGTTAAAATCAGAAGTTGTACTGTCCTTTTTATATGGATTATAATCCTTTTGTTTTGA
>CAZKQS010000065.1:0-6635 GCA_964554985.1 uncultured Thermoplasmatales archaeon
ATGCAACCTTACACGGGTATCTTGATAGCGATGGAAATGATACTACGAGTGTAGGATTTTGGTATGATACAACCCAGGGTGGAACTTCGAATAATATAACAACCATAGGAGAAGTATCAGAAAAAACAGAATTCAACTACGAAATAACAGGTCTATCTCCAGGTCAACTATATTTCTTTAGAGCATGGGCAACTAACAGCCAAGGTTTTGTAAATGGGAGCGAATTTTCATTTCTAACAAAACCAAATGCTACAGTTTCAGGGAGTTTTAACTCTCAAGCAAATAGTTCATATTTAATATATCTAACTTGGACTAAAGGAGATGGTGCGAACAATACATACATTGAAAGAAACACAATTGAGAGCTGGTCAAGAGGAGATGGAACAGAAATATATAATGGAACAGGTACAAAATATGAAGATACAGGACTTTTGCCAAGTACTACATATTATTATCAAGCATGGAGTTTTGCAACATGGACATACAATCCAACATTAAATCAGTGGTCAGACTCAAGTGAAAGCTCAAATGCAACAACTAATAATGTTCCGTTATTAAGTAATGAAGAACCAACTAACGGTTCAACTGGAATTTCTTTGAATCCAACTCTAAATATAACTGTAAATCATAATGATAGTTATCTAATGAACATTACATGGTACTGGGGAACTGACAGCAGTTGTTCAAATCTAATTGGAACAAATAATTCTGTATCAAACGGAACATATTCAATGATAGATACAGAGAGTAATTTTTCATCAAATAGTGAAACTTATTACTGGAAAGTAACAGTAAATGATGGACATGGAGAATGGACAAATGAAACATATCACTTTACAACGATTTCAGCAAATAAAAAGGTACTAAGCAAAGGCCAAAATGCTTATTCACTAGAGCTAAATCCAGCAGGCGACACAATATATGGATATATAAATGGAAATAGTGTATCAACATCAACTGATACAGACTGGCATCATGTAACAATGACATATGATGGAAGTAAAATACGATTATATGTAGATGGAACTCTTCAAAGCAGTACAAGCTACTTAGGAAGTATTAATACAAACAACAACAATCTAATCATTGGAGATTCATTTACTGGAACTCTTGATGAACTAAGGATTTCTAATAACGCAAGAAGTGCTGCATGGATAAATACAACATATGAAAATACAAATGATCCAGCAAGCTTTGCAACCTTTGGAGAACAAAAAGGAGTTCTTTCGTCTTTTAGCTATAGAAAAAAGATTTGGATAAATTCATCTATGGTTGATTCAAATCAAAATAACTTCCCTGTATTAGTAAGTACCATTGATACAGATCTTAAAAACAATGCACACTCAAGCGGTAATGATATAATATTTATGGATACAACTACTGATTGGGAAACAGGAAATATTTCAAACAGATACCCCCATGAAATAGAAAGATGGGACAGCTCAAGCGGTGAAATTGTAGCATGGGTAAAACTAGACAGCATAAATTCAGCGTCAAATACTTCTTTTTATATGTACTATGGTTCTCCATGTACAAGTGATAAACAGGATGCAGGGAATGTTTGGGATAACAATTTCAAAGGAGTGTGGCATCTTGAACAAGATAGCAGTAACTACATAGATTCGACTTCAAACAATAATAATGGTACAACAGTAAGTGTTACATCAAGAACAGCTACTGCCAAAATAGGCAGTAACTGTCCAAACTTTGATGGGGCAAATGATTACATTCAGATACCACATGATACAAGTCTAAATTTTAACTCAGAAAGTCTAACAATTGAGGCATGGATAAATAGCAACGACTTTAGTTCAGAGCAGCACATAATTGGAAAAAATAAAGAAGGAGATGACCAAGGTTGGAACTCTGAAATATATGATGCAAATGATTTAATGCTACAAAGTGGGAATGGATCACAATATATGGATATGTCAACAGGAGATTCTCTATCGACAAATAACCAATGGTATCATATAGCAATAGTTTGGGATACATCTTCAGATAACACAACTTTTTATGTAAACGGCTTATCACAGTCAAACAATCCGGCAAACGATGATTTGAGAGACTGGAGTGCAACAACAAATGATACATATATCGGTATATCTAAAACATCTGGATCAGATAAATATCCATTCAATGGAGAAATAGACGAAATCCGTTTGTCCAACTCTGCTAGATCAGCTGCATGGATAAAAACATCATATAATAATATGAACAATATTTCAGGTTTCCTAGACTTTGGATCCCAAGAAATAAAAAATGTAGCACCCTTGCAAAGTAACCCAAGCCCAGCAAACGAAGCAGTAGGCCAAAGCCTCAATCCAACACTTTCAATACAAGTAAATGACACAAATAAGGACACAATGAATGTTACTTTTAGATCAAATGCAAGTGGTTCATGGTCAAACATTGGATCAAATAACTCTGTTAGTAATGGAACATATAGTCAATCTCCAGGAAATATGAGTAATTATGATCAAACATATTACTGGAGCGTAAATGTTACAGATGGAGCATTATGGAAGAATGCAACCTATTCATTAACAACTGGTTCTAACACTGCACCAACAATTTCAAGTGAAACACCATCAAATGAATCAACTGGAATAAGTACAACTCCAACCTGTAGTATCATTGTTACAGATACAGAAACAATGACAGTAGAATTTTATGAAAATACCACAGGATCATGGATTCTTCAGCAGACAAATAATAGTATAAGTTCAGGTGAAACAGTTACTTGGAACTATAATAATGCATCTGGATCTGAACAAAAATACTATTGGAAAGTTTGCACAACAGATGGGGCACTTTGGAGAAATGAAACATATCATTTTACTACTTCTTAGAAAATGACTCTTTTAAATAAATAGCACAAATGTAATATATCCAAAAATATATACCAAAAATAGCTTGGGATGTAAAATTGGGATGGGATGAAACATAAAGCTATCAATTAAAAGCATTATTGGCAACCTGTTATTCTTTGCAGCTTTATTTTTAATATTAGCTCGTTTTCTATCAGTATGGTCAGGAACACCCTTTCCAATAGCATTAGTTACATCAGATTCTATGACACCAACTCTATTTGAAGGAGACGTAGTAGCATGGACACCAGAGAGAATAGAAGATGTTGAAGTAGGAGACGTGGTAGTCTTTAAAAGTTATGTCCAATGGCCGGATGAAAAGATAGTTGTTCACAGAGTATCAGAAATAAAAACATCAAATAAAGGAAATATATTATTAGAAACAAAGGGAGATAAAAACGAATGGACTGACCAAGCAGGGCCACATATCCCTGAGCCATATATAAGAGAAGATAATCTAATGGGAAAAGCTGTTTCAATAAATAAATATCCACTAAAAATTCCATTTGTTGGATTATTTGGTCTGTGGATAAACGAAGGATTCAACTTAATCTCACAACCTACTGCATCAAAAGAGTCAATAAATTACTTAGGAGTATTTGCTCCACTTACAATTTCAGCTGTAATATTAGTAATACTAATATTTATTTTGCCAGAAAAAGCAAAAACATTTAAAGAAAAATTAAGACTTAATATATTTGGAAGAAAGCCGCTAAATATAAAAAGAACGTTTATCACTTTTCTAATTGCATACATCTTGTTTTTTACATTGATCCATTCATTTGCATATGATACATCAACAGTGTCAGTTGGAATAAACAGAGAATGTCCAGATAGTTCAATTGAATTTGGAAGAATAAAACCTGGAACTGAATCATTTAGAAAAGATTTTCCAGCAATCAACCCTGGTGCAATGCCTGTCAAAGGAATAGTTTTTGCAAAAGGAGAAATCGGAAAACATGTATCTAAAAAAACATTTGAACTTGAAAGAGGAGAAGAAAAGATAATTAGAATAAATGCAATAGCACAAAATAATAGTAAAAATGGATCATATGCTGGAGAGTTGATGATGTATTCTTCACCATTCTGGCTTATGTTTCCAGATAGTTTTATAGAAAGTATATACACATGGGATGCTGAAAAAACAGTATATATTTTAGATACCCTGTCAGGTGCAATATTAACATTACTAACAATGATTCTTCTGTTATCAATCACAATTATAGGTGATATGTTAAGTAGATTAATAATTGATAAATCATGGCAGAATCCTTCAAGATTGTTTATAAAAAGAGATACAACTAAGAAATTATCAAACCTAAAAAACAGATTAAAAAAGGGATATAGAAAAAATATAGGATGGATTCTAAAAGTAGATATAGGCCTTAAAAAAACAAAAAATGAAACAGTTTTTACAACTATCGGTAAACCAGCAGTTGCATCCCTAGCATTAATTCCAATAATCTATTTAGTCGAGGACGTTTTTTCTGCGATCATATTATCAGTTTTAGTATCAGGAATAATAGCCTATATGATAAGCTGTAAAATTAGAAAAAAAATTGTTCTAACAGTAATAATTACAACAACTCTAGCAACAATATTTGTAGTTATGCAATCAAATATGATAATACTTGAAAAAGAAATGCAAATAATAGAACTATCCTCATTAATTCTAGGAGTAATCGGCTTATATACATTGATTTTTACATTCCTATTAGTACCATTAATCACAGGTGTATGGTTAATAGTTAGATATATGCGAAATGTTAAAGAACACAAAGACCCATTACTATCACTGGAGGGCAGATGTGATCTCTAGATGATACTGGAGGGAGATGGATAGATGGCACTCTTTAAAAAAAGGGATAAAAAAACCAAAAAAACAAAAAAAAGCACTCCTAAAAATAAAAAATTAAAGAAAAAAACAAAGATTGGAGTGAAACATAAAACTAAAAAAGAAAATAATTCTCCAAAAAACATTATTGAAGAGATTACACCATTAGAATCTGAAGAAAAAAAAGAAGAAAAGCAAACTTCAAAGAAAAAGAAAAAAAGTTTTTTAACTAAAGACATGAAAGGAAAGCCGGTTTATCTTGAAGACACCGGTGAAAAACTTGGAAACGTTTTTGAACAAATTACAGATGAAAATAAAAACATAACCGGCTATAAGATAAAAGACAAAGAATCAAATGCAATACTTACTTTTTCAATTGAAAACTTTGATTATACAAAAAATGGTTTGATTTTTATACCTGGTTGGTACAATAACGCATTAAAGATAATCGAAAAACTAGAATTCAAAGATAAAATATCACCAGAATTAACTGCACTTCTATCTGATGACGCAGTAACAAATGAAGAACTATATGATATTTTTGTAAAACATGACGATGACATGGTAGATTACATCGATGATTCAAAATCAATAAGAGAAATGCTGACAAGAAGATTAAAAGTACTTCAAAAAGAAAGAATGTCCTTAAAAGATGAACTAATGGATCTTACAGAAAAAAGACTGATAAAAGATATTGATAGAAAGGAATTTTCTGAAGATGTAGTAAACCATAGAAGAAAGGTAAACATCCTTGATCTAAACATAAAAAAATGTAAAGATTTGATAGATAGACTTGATAATACATCATTTGGAGTATTAGGAAAAAACGATGCCCTCTACAACCGAGTAGTAGATCACAACCTCAACAATAATCTATCTGAAAAAATATTAAACACGAATTCATCAAATATAAAAATAGGTAACAAAAAAACATTTAAAGATGAAGCATTCAAAAACAAATATTACCAATTAAAAGAAAAATACGATGAACTCGAGCAGGACTACAGAGAGTTAAAACTTGCTGTAGATGAACTAATGCAAAAAGAAAGTATTTAAATAAAATATTTAACAAATATTAATAGTATAATAAACTATTAGAAATAAAGAGATTGGATAGTTATATACTTAAATCGCCCACATTTTAATTGTGGTTGGGGTGAGGATGATATCATGTCAGATGATATTAGAAATATAAAAGGAAAAGTTGCTAAAGGAACAGATGAAGATTTTGCATCAATGTATCTAAATTATAAAAATCCTGTTTTTATTGTAAATAAAAAAGGAAAAATCACAGAATTAAATGACTCTTTTGTAAAAAAAATCGGTATAAACAAAAATAATGTACTAGGTAGAGATTTTTCAGAACTGAATTTTTTAACTGAAGACTCTAAAAAGAAAGCAAAATACAGACATATTTCAAGATTAATTGGAAAAGAAAAACCCTTCTATATTCTTGATTTGGTAGATAAAAAAGGAGACATCCACACAGCAGAAATTGACACAAAACCTCTTTTAAAAAACGGTCGGGTATCAGGTGAAATCGGTTTTATTACAAAAATGGAGAAACAGGATTCCAAAAAAGCAAAGAAAAAAAGGAAAAATAGAGTTAAAAAAGAACAAATGAAGGAAAATATTGAACTTTTAAATGCACTTGAAAAACTTAAACAAAAGGATCAAGAGCTAAAATTTGCAAGAAGACAATTAAGAGAAAAAGATACAAATTTAAAGACAAAAGATAGCAAACTAAACAATCTAACAGGTAACTGGAAGAAAAAAGAAGAAGAATTAAAACAACACGAATATCAAACAAGAGAGTTAAATGATCAAATAGATAGGATTCAAAATAAGCTTTTAAAAAGAGAAAGAGAAATAGATGATTTAAGAGAAGAACTTAGAAGAAACAAAACTAAACTTGAAGAAAAAAAATTTGA
>CAZKQS010000066.1:0-6594 GCA_964554985.1 uncultured Thermoplasmatales archaeon
TGGTTAGAATGCCGGCCTGTCACGCCGGAGGTCGCGGGTTCGAGTCCCGTCCAGACCGCAAGTGTTTAGAATAAACCCTCTATCCTATAAATGGTTAGAGGGTTTTTCTTTTTACGAGATTTTGTAATAGGTGCGGTTTTTGTCCATATTTAGTCATTCAAAAACGGATGCCGGGGTGCCATGCGAGGATCGCCTCCTGGAAATAGAATACACCCCCATTCAGATACTTAATGATTTTATGGATGTTCTGCTCCGTATAAAAATGAAGGTCCCTTGAAGGTGTCATGAAATAGCCCTTTTCTTGTCTGAGTAGCACATTGGTCCTCTGGAGGGGAGATCGTCCAATGACAGGCGATACGGGGCTTCAAACAGCATTATCTGTAGTCATCTCATTGGCTAATCTGGTGAAAGGGGAAATATCAGCGCATCAAGTCTAAAATAGTTTGGATAATTGTTATATTTAAGAAGAACCTTATTGCTTCTATAAATGAAAAGATTACTCCTCCTTTCTTTCTTCGCTATTTGCTTTCTCAATCTAGTCGCCCAGAAAAGCCATATTCAGGTTGTCGCTGATCCAGGTATATCAATGTACATTGATGGAGTATTTAAAGGTGTAACAAACGCTGAATTTGGTGGTTTGATAATTCAGGATCTCGAGCCTGGAAATCACAGAATAGAGGCTCGAAAGGAAGGATTCAGAACTCAGAGCGACAATATTAGCCTGAGTCCTGGGCAAGTACTCACCTATAACCTGGATGACTTTCTAGAGAATATCTCAATATCTGAGAAAGGAGAAGAAGATGAAGACTTAATAGAAAGGAATGTTGGAAATCTAAAGATTCAATCACTTCCCGTTGAAATATCCATTAGGATTTCTGGTTTGAACATTAATTATCAAAAAAGGAAAGATAGCTGGACAGCTGAGAATGTCCCTTCAGGACAATTTGAAGCTAGTTTCAATTGGAACAGCAAGACTTTAACTAATTCTATACAAATTGAACCAGGTATGGAATCTCACTACATGGTTAATATGGTAAATGAAGAGTTTAGTTTATTGGGTATTACTCCAATTTCTCGGGCAAATGGGGAAGTAAATAAGGGCAACATAAAGACGGAGGGTGGAGGTGAGAATATGAAAAGTCCCATTTCACATACTTTACTACTTGTCGGAGCTGTTCCATTAGCTTTTGGATTTAAATATGCTGTAAAAAAGAATTTTGGTGGATATTTCGGTTTAAGGGGATATCGTAATTGGTTCCCTGCAGATCAATATTCGGAAACTCCAATAGTGGTTACTATTGGCTTGGTCTACAAAATGAATCAATATATTATTCCATATTTAGGTTTAGGTATTGAGAACACTTATTCAACTGAAGGCAGCTTTGATCAGCATCGACATATTCGATACGGGGCTGGAGAATTGGGAGTTATTCTTAATGTAGGAAGAATCAGTTTTGATTTAGGAAGCACCTTGGGAGAAGGAATCTTTTATTTAAACTATGGAATTGGTATTAACTTCTGATACTAAAGATAATCCAGTGTATCTAACTAATATCCTCCACCAGAGGCTTCCTGTGATCTTATCATCTCAAAGCTTTACAACCTTCCTCGTAGTTACAAAGTCCTTTGACCTGATTGTAATGAAATAGATGCCGCTATCGTAAGAGGAGAGGTCGATCTGGTGACCGGTTCCTTCCATTTCTATGGTAAGCAATGACTGGCCATTTATGGAAGCGATTTCTACCATATGATGTCCCAAACAATCTGTTTCTATGGTAAACTTACCCGTCGAGGGATTAGGAAATATCTTTGCGAGCACATCATCCTTTGAAGCCATCAATCCATAATCTCCTATCGAGGTTGTCGATAATAAAACAGTCTTGTATGCATTAAGCTCAGAGTTCGATGCTGGATTCATGGCGATATTACCTTTCTGATCGGAAGCGCTAAAATAAAAGAAGATGGTGTCGCCTGTTTCTATATTCTCGTTCCCAACATGCACTCCAAAATGATCCACCTGGCCTGTGGACTCCATGGGTTCTTTATTCCATTCACCTTGAGCATTGATTCTATAATAGATGTAAACGCTTTCAAGATTAAGGTCGAAATCCTTATCTGTCACTACAATCTCCAGGGGTATATTATTACCTTCATGATGGTAATCAAATGAAAGAACATCTATCTTCGGAGCCACTTCTCCTTCCAGGGTATATGAGAAACCCGAAAGGCTGTTGTTCAGAGTACCGATATTGCCCCATTCATCTTTTGCTAAAAAAAAGTAGTGGACGCTCTCCACCTTGGGTTTTTGTACATTGGCTATATAGTAATCGCCGTATGATAACATTTCAATGCTTTCCCAAGACAACCCATTATCTGTAGACAAAAGCAGCGAAGCCCTATTGACCAAAGATTCATCCTGGATACTTACCTGAAAGCTCAACAAATCACCTTCAAGTGTTAAATTTTCATTCTGAATGGTGGGAGCTGTCTTGTCTGGATTTGTGTGACTGGAATAGTATAGCTTGAATGTGAGCGATTTGGCGATCCTAATCTGTGACTTATCTGTGTTCAATTGGGCACCAGCAATTAGCAAGTTGAGTTCAGTGGAATCAATGGCATCCAACTTGTTAAGTGTATATAGCTGGTTAGGATACCAGTCCTTACTGTAAAAGTCCTCTACTTCCGGTTCCTCAAAATATACTATATCCCCTAATGTAAAATATGGATCAGTAATATCAATATACTCAAACGATGAATTAATCAGCTCTACTCCCCGCAATATGGAACCATTTACCTCGGGAAAGTGAAAGCTGGATGTGGGGAGTGTAGGTTTGAATGGTTCCAGGAGGTTCATATTTTTATGATTAAGGTATGCCATCTTGTTGTCAACCACAATCCAGTCATATTTCGGTATTTCATACTCCACGGTCAAGACTGTTCCATTCTCCTTTTCTTCCTGCTCAGTTACATCATAGCTATTAACTTTTGTGTTTATTGGGGAACTCTTTTTTACATTGCTATCATTGATTTTGTAGAAAGGCAATCCGTATTCGGTGAGAATCAACAAGGATTTTTCTTGCTTCAGTGTATGATTAAACTTTCCATTATAATAAGTTCTTTTCGCCTGGGTGAGACTCTCACCGATTGAGAAACCACGTGTCAAGTATTCAGAAAACAAGGCCAGAATCTTGTCTGTGTGTGTCAAAAAATGCCTGGTCCCACCTCCAAATCCCGTAAATGACAGATATCCAGCTGCGACGGCATTCATATAGGTTGAGGCCATATCGTCCTCAAAAAAGTTTTCGCTTTCTCCTGAGAAATTCACATCTGGGATATTTAAACCACCATGACAAGTTGCACCAATGATGATACTTTGTCCTAGATAGTCAACATCACTGCTATAGAGGTTGGAACCATCATTGAAAGAATAGCCTACATGCGAGCCATGTCCTGAGTAAAACAGGAATCCATCAATATCAGTGTTGATAATCTCCTTCGCCTTCGTTTCAGTCCAATCTTTTTTTAGCAAATATTCAGCATCACCTATCCGGAGGCTAATTTCTTCATGGATGTTCTTGGCAGCACTACCTTCCCCAAAAATTGCGCTTCCACAGCGACTTCTTGACAAACTTAAGATATGTGTGTCCCTTTTCAGATAAGCATCAATCTGGTTAAGAAGATCGGTTGGCGTCTCGACAAGTCTGGATATAGCATAATCAGGTATAAACGGGTAGTTCTTGTCTAAATCCCCATAGAAATTATCGGTGAACAGATATCCTTTCGAATATGAATTGGCGACTGGATTATTCAGCGCCCTCAACTGGCTGATATCAGAGGATACGTAATCTTCCTCATGATATTGTGATCCAACCGGCCTGGGCAAATGGGAAGAGGGATCATCGACACGGTGGAATGGAATAATCTCATCGTTTCCAACAATCAGGATGTACTTTAGATTATCCGATTCCTGACTTTGAATTAAATGATGGATCTGATTGGAAACGGCATTTGCGTCGGAATAAACAAGCCAGGATGCATTCTCATTATTCTCAGCGAACCGAATATTGTGATCATTCACTGATAGAATATTTCCTTTTACTTCATCTCTCCCAGCTAGGTTGTTGAGATAAGCTTTCAATTGGTCTGTATCTAGTACATTATCTCCATTATCAGGCCAGTTATCTTCACCTTCGTAAAGATCGTTAATCCTATCATGATCAGTAATGATCAGCGTGCGGGGATTTTCAAATGGATCTGGTATGGTTGTCAAAACAAAATCAATATCCTCCATCACGGATTCTGAGTCGATGGTAATAAGAGTTGATTTCATTGTAACCCATCCAGAAGCTTCTACTTTCAATGAATATGAACCATCTGCTACTTCAAAACTATATTCATCGATAGCAGTTTGTTCGGAAATCTTCTCGCCTTGATCATTAAATAGACTAATATTAAATTCTGAAGGGTAATTTTCATTCGAATAAACAAGATTGCCAGAAATAATTCCAGTTGAACTGCTTATTGTAAGTGTTGCTATATTGCTAATCACCGAATCTTCTGAGTTACTTGCTATGCAGCGATAGTCACCAGCATCATCGACAGTAATCTGGTTAATAGATAATTTAGATGAGTTTACTCCATTGATTCGCTCAGTATTACTTAGATCTAAGTTATCCTTTTGCCACTGATATTCAAGATGGGACCCTGAACATTCAATCTTAAAGGATACGTTCCCTTTTGCAGCTGAAACAGCACTTTCTGGCTGTTTCGTGATTTTTATACCACTTAATTCATTTTTTATACATCGTACACTCCTACCATCCTTTTTATAACTAAACCTGTTTCGGGCAACCTGATTTTCATTATAAATCAATCTTCTCCGCCAGGCGTGGTTGGTCGCATTTTCGGTCGCAGTCCAGAAGTCAGTCTGGTTGCCCATTTCTTCGAATCCATGAGCATCGTGAAAATGACCAGCAGGTAAGGCATTGAATCCACTACTGTTAGACCCGTCCCCGTCACCATTCCACCCCTGCTCTGATTTAATAACATATCCCACACCTGGTCCCCTGAACCCGGTATTATCTAGTTCACCAGGATCCATTCCTAGGAACTCTTCCAAAGTTTTCCATTCGTCATCACTAGGTAAATGCCAACCGTCAGGACACACTTCTAGTGCGGCTGGCCAGTTGTAAAGAACGCCGTACTTCAAGTAGTTTTGAGAGTTTTTTGCTTCACTAACATCGTTGCCTGCATAATTGTAAACATAATACATTGGATCCGTGAAAGATGAACTGAATGAGGCAGTTACGGTTGGCAAGTATGCCAAATTTTCAGCCATCCACCACTGGTTACCTATTTTTACTGTCTTGTAAATAGTGCCACTTGCATCGCTAACAGTACCAGTTTCAGTTGCTGGTCCGGCTACTTCTTCGTTGTATAATTCAATTACCTCTAACGAGGTTAATGTTTTATCGTAGAATCGAATATCATCAATTATTCCATTAAGAAAGGCATCATTATAGTTGTGTGTCTTTTTAGCTCCGAATGTTGCGATATTTGGAGATATGGTGAAATCCTCGAAAAACTCTGTACCGGTCGGACTGCCATCAGGGCTATAAGATAGATTTGTTTCTCCCCCATCAATAAACATGTTCATCCCGCTAATTTCGTCCTGGATTATGACAAGGTGATACCATTCATTTTCGGTTATAACACCTGGTTCACTTTCATACCAGTATTGAGGTGGCGAAGAATTTTTCCTGAAATGAAAAGAAATTGCCCCATCTGGTCTTATTACTATTGAGGATTTTGAATTCGTAGAGGATGTATTTCCAATTTGAAATATGCAGTTGTCTTCAGATAAATCTTTAACATAGATCCAACAACTTATGCTGCCCTCAGTTAATTGACTTATTTGAATGGTTGGAATTTGGACATAATCGTCAATACCATCCATTAATAAAGCGGAACCTTGATTATTGAATCGATCTATAGTGAAACTAGAGCCAAACAATTCTCCATCATTCCCATTACCACTCTCATCTGATGTGTTTCCGTTAAAAGGGTAATAAACTACTAAACCTTCTGATAGAATTTGAGCTTGTAATGCTGATGCGAACAAGATCAATGAGATTAACGAGTATATGGATTTCATGATCAAATTTGTTGGTTTAGCTACTTTAAGCTAGTAAGAATCAATAGCACAGCCAATAGAAGATTGTGTTATTACGTGAACATGAGAATTTCGGTGATGAACGCTATAGCATACTGAATAAGTCCAGAGACTATCCTAAAACATACCTAGGGCCCATGTGAGGAGTGAGCATACATCAACTTTCTCTCCACAGGTAGGGTAGACCACCACTCAGAGGAGATCGTCCTTGTTTGCTACAACCTTAAAGGCACCTTCCTAGCCTGAATTATTCATAAATAAAGGAGTGAAAGTTCCCTGAAAGTGCTGAAGTATCAGTAAATTCAGGGTGTGTACAACCATCACTCCTTTATACAATGTTAAACACAGATTTTCATAGCTAAAAATGTACCCTAATTTTTCAGGAGGATGTCGCACCGGTAAATGTCAGTTTCCTGTTCTTC
>CAZKQS010000067.1:0-6553 GCA_964554985.1 uncultured Thermoplasmatales archaeon
ACAATAAAAGTTAAAAAATTACCAGCTATCAAATCAGTAACTTCAATTTCAGCAATTTTTGCCATTGTAAGAATGGTAATAGATATGGGATAGACTGGAAACCAGATATGTCTGAACCATATATTAAAAAAGTTTTTTTTATCAACATGGATATTGAATTCCTTTCCTTCTTCTTGAACAACTGGTGCTGAAAATAAAGCTCCACCTGGAACTGGCATAAGTCCATATATCGCCGGAATTACACCTAAAGTTCCTCCTTTTGAAAAAATTGTTCGAAGACTATCTATGAGTTTAGATATAGCTCCAGTTTCCTGCATCATTTTAGCAAGCATAAAAATTAATGTCATTAATATTGCTAGTTCAAATGTTCCAATTAAAAAATCTAAATCTTGGATCATACTAATTGGAATAGTTTTAATATCCACAGCAAATATTGAAAAAATTGCAAGAACAAAAGACCCTGCAAGAAGTGCAAAACCAAAATTTACTTTAAAACGAATTAACAAAATAATTATAATAAAAGAAATTAATACTCCAATTAACTGTAACATCGCTGATGTGAATTATTGAGATGTATAATAGGTTAACCCTTTAATCAACATCGTGCTTAACTGCAGACGCTTTGTCCCAAATTTCATCAAATTGCTTGTTTAGATCCTCAACTATTTCTTTTTCTACGGTCCAAAAAGCAATTTCATCTTTTTTAACTGGTCCAGATAAAATTAACGCTCTATCATCTCCAACAATAAAATTTCCCTTTATAGCCCCATGTTCTCTAACATTAAGTCCTGCAAGCATATTTTTGTCTTTGTATTTGTTAACAAGAACCTTAGAATTTTTTGGAAGATCTACATCGGTTAAATATTCAGCCATTATCCTAGGGTTTGAAATTTCAGATATGCTCCATTCCTTTGTATGTTTAGAAGAAGGAGTCTCATTATTTGATTTTTTAGAACTGATTTCAAAAGCAATTACAAAAATAATTGCTCCAATAGCAAATCCAATAACTAAAGATAGTATATCCATGATACCACATCCATCCTAGTAATAGGTATATTATTCCACTAATATAATAGTTTTGATTGAAAAATATAAAAATAAAAATTATTTTGGAAAGCTATTTATATCTTTAAAAAATACCTCCTAAGCTCTGTTACTATGGCCAAAAACTTAAATAAAGAAATTGACAAGTTGAAAAAAGAAAAAAATGCTGTAATTCTTGTACATAACTATCAAATACCTGAAGTCCAAGATATAGCTGATTATTTAGGTGATTCACTTGATCTAGCTAAAAAAGCAAGTAACCTTGATTTTGAAAATATAATTTTTTGTGGCGTAGATTTTATGGCAGAATCAGCAAAAATTCTTAATCCAAATAAAAATGTGATTCTTCCTGAAATAAATGCTACTTGTCCTATGGCCCATATGGTCAATATCGATAAATTAGATAAACTTAAAAAAGAACATCCAAAAGCAAAAGTTGTAAGCTATATAAACACAACAGCAGAAGTAAAAACATATGCTGATATATGTTGTACTTCTTCAAATGGAAAAAAAGTTGTACAAACTATTGATTCTGATGAAGTTATTTTCATTCCAGATAAAAACCTAGGTTCATATATTCAAAGGGAGGTTCCAAATAAAAACATGATATTATGGCCCGGGTTTTGTTCTACACATAATAATATTTTAAAAGAAGATATCTTAAAATTAAAAGGAAAACATCCAGATGCTAAAGTTATGGTACATCCTGAATGTAGACTTGAAATAATTGATATCGCTGATTATGCATTTTCGACAAATGGCATGGTAAACTATGCTAAAAAATCTGATACAAAAGAATTTATTGTTGGTACTGAAAAAGACATCTGTTACAGACTTAAAAATGAAAACCCTAATAAAGAGTTTTACCCTGTAAAATCAGCTATATGTGAAAATATGAAAAAGATTACCGCTGAAAAAGTACTAGAAAGTTTAAAGACACTTGAACCTAAGGTAAATCTTTCAAATGAAATTATGAAAAAAGCAAAACAACCTTTAGAAAAAATGATGAAAATAGGTAGAGGTGATTAATTATAAAAAAAATATATCTTGATTATGCTGCATCGACACCGGTTGATCCAGAAGTCCTAAAAGAAATGAACCCATATTTTGATGATAAATTTGGAAATCCTTCATCAATTCATTCTCATGGAAGAAAAGCTTTCAACGCAGTTGAAGAATCAAGGGAAAAAATATCAGATCTAATTAATTGTAATACTGATGAATTAGTTTTTACATCAGGCGGAACCGAGTCAGATAATCTTGCAATTAAAGGTATTACTTTTAAAAACAAGGATAAAAAAAATTCAGATGGATACAATATTATTACGTCTGAAATTGAACATCCTGCTGTTCTTGAAACATGTAAATATTTGGAAAGAATTGGTTATAGTGTAAGATTCTTACCAGTTGATAAATATGGTATTGTTGATTTAGAGGAACTCAAAAAAGCGATTTCCAAAGATACTTTTCTTATAACAATTATGTTTGCAAATAATGAAATTGGAACAATTGAGCCAATTGAAGAAATTGGGAAAATTGCAAAAAAACATGATATTGTGTTTCACACAGATGCAGTTCAAGGTGTTGGAAAGGTCCCAATTGATGTTAAAAAAATGAATATAGATATGCTTTCACTTTCATCACATAAGATATACGGGCCTAAGGGATGCGGTGCTTTATTCATAAATAGAGGAGTAAATATTCAAACTATCCAACATGGCGGAGGACATGAAAAAGGCCTAAGAAGTAGTACATATAATGCTCCCGGAATAGTTGGCCTAGGTAAAGCATGCGAACTATCTAAAAAAAGGATGAAAAAAGATAATGAATATATGACAAAACTTAGAGATTATTTAATAGAAAATGTTCTTAAAATTGAAGAAAGCTATTTAAACGGCCATCCTAAAAAAAGGCTATCTAATAATGCAAATTTCAGGTTTAGTTCAATTGAAGGCGAATCATTACTTATGATGTTAAATGATAAAGGAATTTCTGCAGCGACAGGATCAGCTTGTTCCTCTGAAAAACTACATGCATCACATGTTTTAACAGGAATAGGCTTAAAACCAGAAGAAGCACATGGTTCACTTAGGCTAAGCTTCGGTAGAAACACACAAAAAGAAGAAATTGATTATACTTTAGAAGTATTACCTGGAATTGTAGACAAATTAAGAGAAATGTCTCCTTTATGGAATAAATAAGAGTTTTGATAATTATGAGCGATATGTACACAGATAAAGTACTTGATCATTTTAGAAATCCTAGAAACATGGGAAAAATTGATGATGCTGATGGGGAAGGCACAGTTGGCAATTCTGCATGCGGAGATATAATGACAATTTATATCAAAGTAAAAGACGAAAAGATTCAAGACATTAAATTTCAGACATACGGTTGTGCAGCTGCAATAGCCAGTACCAGCATTGCAACAGAGATTGCTAAAGGAAAAAATCTTGATGAAGCAATGAAATTATCAAGAGAGGATGTTGCAAATGAACTAGGTGGTCTTCCAGCTGTTAAAATGCACTGTTCAAACCTTGCAACTGATGCCTTAAAAAAAGCAATTAAAGATTACAGGGAGAAAAAGGAAAAATGAACTCATATATCACACTTGACGGGTGGAGATCAAATATTCGTTTTTCATGTGCACACATTATTCATGAATATGAAAAATGTGGAAGGCTTCATGGCCATACTTATGCGGTTCATGCAAAAATTTTTGGAAAAACTGATGAAAAAGGAATAATTATTGATTTTTCAGAACTTAAAAAAATTTTACGAGAAATTACTGATGAACTTGATCATCATATATTAATCCCTGATAAAAGTAGTATTGCAGAAATAAAAAAAGATAAAGATAGTGTAGAAGTAAATGCTCTAGGAAAAAGATTTGTTTTTCCTATTTCAGACTGTGTTTTTCTACCAATTGAATCTACTTCTGCTGAAAACTTATCTTTTTATATATCAAACCAAGTAATCAAAAGATTGAATCTGCCTAAAACGATTACTTCAGTTGAAATCGGTGTCGATGAAGGATACGGACAGGGTGCAAAAATTTGTAAAAATTTGTAAATTATATGGTGAAAAACATGAGTAGATTTTGTACAAACTGCGGGGAAAAAATTGATCAAAACGCAAAATTTTGCCCATTTTGTGGTAAAAAAACTATCGGTGAAAATGCTAACACTATTAACCAAACTCAGCAATCTCAAAATCAAGTAAATAACACTGTAAATCCTCCAAATAGTGAATTTACAGATATTTTTGTTTCATGTAGTCCGCAATCTATAAAACAAGCTGTCCAAAATATCTTTCAACAAAATAAATTTGCTGTTGAATGGCAGACACAGTTTGCTGGTAAAGCAAAAAGAGGAAGTAAAGGAGCAAATTTTGCACTTGGGGCACTTGCTCAGTATTTTGAAATTGATTTTCAAATTTATCAAACTCAAAAAAAGGAAATTGCAGTAAGACTTATGAGATCTAATATTGGTCTTATGGGTGGAGCTATAGGCGTTCATAGAGTATCAAAACAATTCTCACAAGTAGTTGATATGCTATCAAACACTTTTTATCAAATGGGCATATATAAAGGTAGAAACCCTCAATAAAAACTAAGGATTATAAAAATATGAAAAAAGCTGTTTGTTTAATATCTGGCGGTCTGGATTCTGCGGTAACATCTTATATTGCAAAAAACATGGAATACGAGATATATTCTATTAACTTTAGATATGGACAAAGACACTCTAAAGAAGTTAAGTCCTCAGAGGAAATTGCAAAATCGGTTGGTTCTAAAAAACATACTATTTTTGATATAAATCTTTCACAATTTGGAGGATCGTCACTATTAGATAAAAATAAAGAAATCGAGGAAAATGTTATTGAAAGAATTGGGAAAAAAATTCCATCTACTTATGTACCCGCCCGAAACACAATTTTTTTATCAATCGCACTAGCTTATGCTGAGGTATTAAAGGCTGATGCAATATTTATAGGTGTTACAGCAACTGATTATTCAGGATACCCTGATTGTAGACCAGAATATATTAGTGCTTTTCAGAATATGTCTAATCTAGCGACTAAAAGAGGCGTTGAAGGGGAAAAAGTCAAAATTATTACCCCTTTGATTAATCTATCTAAAAAAGAAATTATAAAAAAAGGTATGAAACTAAATGTTCCTTTCAGTAAAACTTGGTCCTGCTACAAAGGTAGAAAAAAAGCCTGCGGTAAATGTGATTCATGTAAACTTAGATTAAAAGGTTTTAAAAAGGCAGGATACAATGATCCAATTGAATATGAATAAACTATTTTTTTCCTATCTCCTTTTTTGAATTTATATAGCTTATAATATCAAGGATTATTGGTATTGATATCAATATTGCAATTAATGCAAATAAACATATTATTGAGTCTTCATGGACATTTCCAACTGTTGATTCTTCACCACTTAGAACATCATTAAAAAACAAATTAATAGTACCTATCCAAGGAATTTCCCCTCTAGCTTTTCCTGATATCCAATCTATTTTTATTGGCTCTCTGGAAATGCCGCCTATTTGATCACAGGTAGGATTAGTACTAGGATTATCTCCCTTTGTGATAAATCCTGAGTTCGTCCAGTTAACGACTATAGGTTTATTATCAATAGTTCTAATTCCCATCTCAGGCAGATATAATTGTTCATTAGAATCTTTTTTTATTACATCTGTCCCCTCAATTGTATATACTTTTTCCCCTTGGATATTTTCAACTTCAACCCAGCACATAGCTCTATGAATGATTTGATCGCCCCGGGTTCTACCATCTGGATGATATATTACAACATCCCCATTTTTACCATACTCATAGTTTTCTTTATCAACAAATGGAGAAATATCGCTTTTTTCATCAACTTTAACCAATAAAACCATATCGCCAGCGTCAATAGTACCAATTCTTCCAAACGGTGGATTTAAATGTTCCATACTCCCTGACTCAATTGCAACCATGGGTGTACCAAACCATTGACCTGTATAACCCCATAAAGCTATTAAGAGAATTAAAACAAGCATTAATGCAACAAACACATCTCTAACAAGTGATATTTTACTATCTTCACTTCTCCAGAACTTTAAAAATAATTTTTTGAATCTATCAAAATACTTTTTGAATTCCATGTAATCACTTTTTTCTTTTTATTTTACTTTTAGTTGCAATGCTTTTTTTTGTTTTTGAACCGCAAATAGGACATATGTTTATATGTTCTTTGAATTTTTTCTTGCATCCCGTGCATATACATGTCCATTTATATTTTTTAGTAATTTTTGACTGGGAAATATTCTGATATTTTATATCTAGATTCTCAGATACATTCTGCATTGAATAATCATCAGTTAATAATATAGCATTTTTTCCTTCTTTTTTTTTATCCAATGAAAGAGCAAGCACTTCTATATCTGTTTCTGAAATCCTACCTATATCACCAGTGTCTTCTGAAATCTTTCTTATTTTTTTGATTGATTCTTTAGTA
>CAZKQS010000068.1:0-6543 GCA_964554985.1 uncultured Thermoplasmatales archaeon
GTTCCATACAAAACATTTAGATTTAATTTAAGTGTATGTCCTCCTTACAACGCTGATTTTGATGGTGATGAAATGAATCTTCACTTAATACAAGGTGAAGAAGCTCAAGCTGAAGCAGAAATTCTTATGAAAGTTCAGGAAAATATTCTTTCACCTCGTTTCGGCGGCGCAATTATCGGTGGGATACATGATCATATATCTGGTACTTTTCTTTTAACACATGAAGATAGAAAGGTCCCATATGGTGATGCATCTCAAATTTTGTCAGCAATCAAATATGAAGGGAAACATCCAAAGATAGTTGAAGAAAAAGGTAAAAAGTTTATTACAGGTAAAGAAATATTTAGCGCTCTTCTACCTGATGATTTAAACCTTACATATAAAGCAAAGACTTGCTCAAATTGTGATAAATGCAAAAAAGAAGATTGCCCATATGACTCCTATGTAGTAATAAAAAACGGAGAGTTAAAACAAGGAACAATCGATGAAAACAGTATTGGTGCATTCAAAGGCCGAATTCTAGATAGAATCATCCGGGATCATGGCATGGATGCAGGCAGAGCATTTATTGATAATGTAACACGTATGGGTATTGCATCAATTACTTTGTTTGGGTTTACAACTAGTATCGATGATGAAGATATACCTAATGAAGCAAAAAGACAAATCGAAGAAGGTCTAAATAAGGCTATGAAAAAGATCAGAGGGCTTATTAAGGCTTATGAAAATGATGAACTAGAATCACTACCTGGTCGAAGCCTTGAGGAAACCCTTGAAATGGAAATAATGCGTGTCACAGGGCGAGCCCGTGATATGGCAGGTGAGATCGCTGGAAAACATCTTGGTTTGAACAATAGTGCAGTTATTATGGCTAAATCTGGTGCTCGTGGCAGTATGCTTAATCTTTCTCAGATGAGTGGTTGTGTAGGCCAGCAGGCAGTACGTGGTGAAAGAATTCACCGTGGATATGAATATAGAACACTTCCTCATTTTAAGAAAGGAGACCTTGGTGCTAGTGCAAAAGGATTTGTTGCATCAAGCTATAAGATAGGGCTTACACCAACTGAATATTTCTTCCACTCAATGGGTGGTCGTGAGGGATTAGTTGATACAGCGGTTCGTACATCTAGATCAGGTTATATGCAGAGAAGACTCATTAATGCTTTAGAAGATGTAAAAGTTGAAAATGATGGTACAGTCAGACAAGCCGGCGGCCAAATTATTCAATTCATTTATGGCGAAGACGGAGTTGATCCAACACGTAGTATAAATGGTGATGCAGTCGATGTTAAAAGAATTATTTCTGATGTTAAAGAGGGGATTTAATGGCTAAGAAGAAAAGCAAAAAAACAGATGATGAAAAAGAAAACAAAAAAAATAAAGACACAAAGAAAAAAGAAACAAAAAAGACTACTTCAAAAAAACAAGTAAAAAAGAGTAACAAAAAAACATCTACAAAAAAACAATCTAAGAAAACTAAGAGTAAAAGTAAAAAGGGTAAAAAGAAAACAAAAGACCCACGAGACCTATATACTCCTCCAAAAATAGTTAAAGAACCTAAAGAATACAGAGATCTAAGAGAAAAAATCAAAAAAATTCTAAAAGATAGAGTTCTTCCAAAAAAAATTGTTGATGAAATTATTGAATTTGTTTTAAAAGACAAAGATCTTGAAAAGAAGAAAAATCTAGAAAAAATCGTGGAAACTTCTTATAAACATTTTGAAAAAAATGTAATCGATCCATCTGAAGCATGTGGAATAGTTGGTGCACAAAGTATTGGTGAACCCGGAACTCAGATGTCTATACCATACAACGAAAAGATTTTATTTAAGCAGAATGAAAAAATCGGAGTCTGTAAAATAGGAGATTTTGTAGACGATGTAATGAATGAATATGGCTATGGTCATATCAAAGAATCTGAAGTATGTGATTTACCGGCCAAAAAAGAAATTTTTGTCCCTAGCTTAAATAAAAATGAAAAAATCGAGTGGAAAAAAATATTGTCATGCAGCAGGCATAAAAGCCCTAAAAAGATCTTACAAATAAAAACTAGATCAGGTAGAAAAATAAAAGCCACAGATGCCCATTCATTTGTAATAAGAAACAATAACAGAATAGTTCCAATCACAGGAAAGAATCTTCAGCCAGGCGATAGGATACCTGTTGTAAAAAAACTAGAGGAAAACTGTATCAGTTCCCTAGATTTAGGAAACTATTTAGACATAGAAAATATGAAGCATGCATTTGAACAAAACGATCTTATATACCCCTATCCATCTAAAAAACCTCTCCCAAAAAATATGGAGTTAAACAGCTCATTAGGTTGGTTCATAGGAGCATATCTAGCTGAAGGAAACTCTACAAAATATTATACTTCAATATCAAACACAGATAAATTGTTCCAGTCAAAAATAAGAGAATTTGCAAAAAAACATGGTTTTACTTTTAATGAATATGACAATGACAGAGGATTTTCTATGGGCCATGACATACATATCAATTCATCTCTTTTATCAAGTTTTATGAAAAAATCATGTGGAACAGGTGCAGTTTATAAGAAGGTACCTGATTTTTCATATAGTGCTGAAATAGATTTTGTGTCTGCTCTTTTAAAAGGATATTTTGATGGAGATGGAAACATTAGTATTGATAGAAAAACTATTAGAGCTGCATCTTCTTCAAAAGAACTAATCGATGGAATTGCTTTACTTTTAAACAGATTTGGTATATTTTCTAGTAAAGGAAAAAACAAAAATGGTTATACCCTACAGATATCCTATAGATATGCGCCAATATTTTTACAAAAAATTGGTTTAGATAACAAAAGCAAAAAAGAAAGACTAAAAAAACTTAGCAAACTTGTTTCTATTAAAACTAAATCATATGATATAAACGATATGATACCTGGTTTTGGCAATATATTTTATGAAATAGCAGATAAACTAGGTTTTCCAAAAAGACTTGTTAACAATTTTACTAAAAGACAAAGAATCGGTAGAAATACACTTTTTAGATATATAGAAAAATTTGAGAAAATTTCAGAAGATAAAAGCATAAACATAGACAAAGAACTAAAGACTCTTAAAAAAATGGCAAATGGAGATGTAGTATGGGATGAAATAAAAGACATTTCATATATAGATATTAATGATGAATATGTATATGATTTATCTGTCGAAGGGCTTGAAACTTTTACTACCTTTGATGGGGTTATCACGCATAACACAATGCGTACGTTTCACTATGCAGGTGTTGCTGAGATTAACGTTACACTTGGTCTACCTAGACTAATCGAGATTGTCGATGCAAGAAGTGCTCCATCAACTCCTATGATGAATATTTATCTTAAAGACAAGTATAAATCAAACTCTGACCTTGCAAAAAAAGTAGCTAATCAAATTGAAATAACCCGGTTAAATAGTATTGCAGATATTGAAACAGATCTTACAAATCTTGTTATAAGTATTAAACCAAACAAAAGCACTATTAAAAACAAGGATATAACCCAAGAAGACATTCTTGAAAAGGTAAGTAAAATAAGAAAAATTGAAGCTAAGCAAAAAAAGGATAAGATTAAGGTAACTTTAGATGAACCTAGTTACAAGAAACTCCTTGGGATAAATGAAACACTTAAAGACTTAAAAGTAAAAGGAATAGATGGAATCAAAAGAATTATTATCAGAAAAGAACCAAATGAAGGATATGTAATTTATAGTGAAGGAAGTAATCTTGAAAAAGTGCTTGAAATTGAGGGTGTTGATCCATTTAGAACTAACACAAATGATATTCAAGCGGTAGGTAGAGTCCTAGGTATTGAAGCAGCTAGAAACATGATCATCCAAGAGGCACATAACACACTTTCTGAACAAGGTTTAAACGTTGATTTACGTCATATCATGCTTGTATCTGATGTTATGACCTCTGATGGAACAATTAGAGCTATTGGTAGGCATGGTGTGAGTAAAGAAAAAGAATCTGTTCTTTCACGTGCGGCATTTGAAATTACTGTTAGTCACTTATTAAAAGCAGCTAGAAAAGGTGAAACCGATGAGCTGGGTGGTGTTGCTGAAAATATTATTGTAGGTCAACCCGTAAACCTAGGTACCGGTGCTGTTGAACTTGTAATGCAAGCTTCAAAAAAGAAGAAAAAGAAGGGTAAATAAGATGGTTGAAATTGAAAAACTGTTAAAAAACACTGTTAAAAAAGGAAAAGTAAAATTTGGACTTAAAGAAACAAAACAGGCAATAGATAATAAATCAGCAAAGCTAGTTGTTGTTGCAAAAAACTGTCCATTCGAAGAAGAAATTAAAAAATATGCAGGTAAAAAGAAAACGCCTATCTTTAATTCTAAATCTAATTCTATTGATCTAGGTTACACATGCGGTAAAGCTTTTGCTGTATCTACTTTTGCTGTAATTGAAGACGGCGGCACAAATATATTAAAATTATCTAAGGAAAAATAAAAGGTTTTGTTTTTAAAATGACAGACATAATGCTTTCAAACGAAAACATGCAGTATATCAATATGGCCTGTAAAATTACAAAAGCTGCAATTATTGATTGTATGATTTCTGATGATACACTTATTTTTATTGTAGAAAAAGGACAAGTAGGCCTAGCTATAGGTAAAAACGCAAAGAACCTTAAAAAACTTAGAAATATGTTTAAAAAAAACATTAAGTTTGTTGAGTTTGACAAAAACAAAGAAAAGTTCATTGAAAACTTATGCAGACCTTATAATGTTAAAAACATTGAACTACAAGGTAAAGAAGATGAACCAGTTGCAAGAGTTCAAGTTGATTCCAGTGATAAATCAAAGATAATTGGTAAAGGCGGAAAAAATATTGAAATCATTAGAAATCTAGCTAAAAGACATCATTCAATCAAAGATGTTCAGATAAAATAAAAATTTTAGATCAAAAAAAATTAGTTTTTAATTTCTAATAGATAATCTGCAGATTTCATAATTTTTATCTTTTTATGATTGTATTCTAATATATCTTTATCACCCGTGATAATATAATCACACTTTAAAGCTTCAGCACATGCTAGAACGTGTGCATCATATTTATCTCTGATATCTTCGAATTCTTTAATTTTCTTTTTGTAAAATTTCTTATCAATAACTTCAATTTTTGATATTTCAATGAATTTTTCGAAGATTTCGATATATTCAGGAAATTTTTTCATAAAAACCCGTGTTGCTTCTTGCATTATATGTTCTGAAAGAAATATTTTATCCCCTTCAATTGTACATCTAATTAGAAGTTCTAACTCTTTTTTATCAAATACTATAGCAGAAACCAGTATATTTGTATCTATGAATATTTTACTCATCTAATTCCAAACCTCTTTACGAGATTCAAGAATTGCTTTTTCAATTTCTTTTTTTGTAATCCCTTTTTCTTTTCTAGCTTTTTGAATGATATCACTAAGTTCTTTTAGTTTTAAGCCCACTTTTTTCATTATTATGTAATCACCAATTATTTCCACAGCAATATATGTGTCTTTATTAATGTGTAATTTTTTCCTAATATCTGCAGGCAATGTTACTTGGCCTTTGCTTGTAACTTTTATCATTTCTGCCATAAAGCACCACATATAATGTAAGAATTCCTTACTATTTATAATTTATGTGATTTAACCAAAAATAAAAAGAATTCATCATACTAACAAAAAAAACAATATAAACATAATATTTTTTATATACATTTTATATAACAGTTCTTGGGGAGTATCTTCTGAGAATTAAAAATCATCCAATCATAGATTTCAAAGATCAAAAAAAGATTAAATTCTATTACAATGATAAACCACTTTTTGGTTACAACACAGATAGTATAGCTTCAGCTCTACATGCAAATAAAATAAAAACATTATCAAAGAGTCTAAAACATAAAAATCCTAGGGGTTTTTTCTGTGGGATAGGAAAATGCTCATCATGCCATATGAGAGTTAATAATATTCCAAATATTAGAACTTGTATAGCTCCCTTGAAAAAAGATATAAAAGTTGAAACTCAGGATAAGCTAGCTGATCTTCCAGATCATAAATTTACATGCAGCCCTAAAAAAAAGTTAGATATAGATATCCTTGTCGTTGGAGGAGGCCCAGCGGGATTATCTGCAGCAATAGAAGGAGCTAAACTTGATTCAAAAATTCTTCTTGTTGATGAAAACCAGAGACTTGGAGGCCAGTTAATCAAGCAAACCCATAAATTCTTTGGTTCAAAAGAAGAAAAAGCTGGAACAAGAGGAATAGATATAGCAAGCCTTTTAGAAAAAGAAGTAAAAAAATTTGAAAAAGAAAAAAAGATTGAACTTATGACCAATTCAACAGTAATTGGATATTACGAAGGGAAAAAAGACAAATATAAATTCGCTGTTTTAAAAAGAGATGAAAACTACGAGGGAACTCTTTTTGAAATAAATGCAAAATCAGCTGTTTTTGCATGTGGTGCGATGGAAAACATGCTACTGTTTCCCCGTAATGACATGCCTGGTGTATATGGTGCAGGAGCAGTACAAACTTTAATGAATGTT
>CAZKQS010000069.1:0-2028 GCA_964554985.1 uncultured Thermoplasmatales archaeon
AATTCTTCTTCTCTTTTTTTCAAAGATAGTGCTTTTTCAAGTTCTTGTCTTTTTCTTTCCAATTCTTTTTCTTTATCTTCAAGTTCTTTCTTTTTATTAATATAATCTGTAATTTTTTTAAGTTTTTTAGCTCTTTTTAAGTTTTTAAAATGACCTGTTAAGTCTTGTGAGTTTTTCCACGCATTCCAAAAATCTTCTGGCATCCTACCTTGAGCTGGTGTATTATCAACTTCAAATATAACAAATTGAATATTATTTTCCATGTGGTTATAAATATACTTGGTGAGTTTATTTACATCCCAATAAGTGTTTTCTAATGTGGCAATCGTATAAAAATTAGGAAGATATCTTGTCCAATAAATATATTTTTCTATACCGTTTTTACGACTACCATATTCTTCAAAGAATTGATGTAATTTTTCAATTTCATTTGTTTTATAATGAAATGCAAAAATTTTTTCTTTTTGATTAGCCATTTTTTTGATTTTTAGAAAATTTAACATAATTGTCTAAGTACCCAAGAATATTCCTTCTACCAACGGTGTTCATAGAATGGGCATAATATTCTGGTAATTCGAGGTTATTATCCATACAAAAATTAACTAACCATTTAGCACAGTCATATCCTGTTTTTTCACTAAATGTTGGTGGTATGAAAAAGCTTTCTGTATAATCTTTTTCTTCTTTTGGTGTATGTTTAATTATACTTTTAATTGTTACTTCTTTATTTTCATATTTCCAAATAAAACCACCTGCTGTTTTTCTTTCCCCCCTTGCACATTTAGCTATATTAGTAAATTGGATTTTTAATTGTCTACCTGCTTCGTTAACTGAACCATAAACATCAATTAGATTTCCTAATTTATTATATTGTGATACCGTTTTACTATTCATGTGGCTTTCACCATATGCAGTATAATCTCTACCTAAAATGCGATGTGAGTGTTTAATATTTTCTGATTGAGAACACCATTCTAAATTATTAATATTATTATTCCATCTATTGCCATCTTTGTGATTTACTTGTGGTTTATCTTTATCTAAACCTAAAAATGATTCTAATACTAATCGGTGAATTTTTTTACTTTTATCATTTCCGTGATCTCTTAATTTTACATATAAACCCGATTCATTTTTTATAGGAGTAAGTATATTATCACCAATAGTACCTTTTGATTTTTTTATTCTGACTACTCTACCTAAATCAGATACTTGATATATACCTTCATACCCAATAACATCTTTCCAAGTTTCACAATCATCCAACCCTAAGTCATGATCAAAACTTAAAACTTCTGGTAAAATACCAAGTAGATCATAATAATGTTCAATTGTTTCTGTAAATTGTTCATAATTAATTACAACCTTCCATTGTAAATTATTATAAATCGGATTAAAGGTATAATTAAATGCATCAGATGGTTGTCTGAAATCATCTAAAAATAAATTATATGTTATTTTATTAGTCATCTTTTGTTACTTGTGAATAATTTAATTCAACCGGTGTTTCACGACCAAATATTTTAACATTTACTTTAAGTTTCATTTTATCTTCATTAACATCAGTAACTTTACCAACAAAAGAATTAAATGGTCCATCAATAAGTTTAACAGTTTCACCAACAAAATACTTATCGAGTACAGATTCATCAGCATTAGCTAGTTCATCCATTTTACCCAAAATCCTTGTTACTTCACTTGGTCTCAACGCAACAGGTTCTTTACTTTTATCATCGGCTCCAAGAAAACCAGAAACAAAATTAATATTCTTTAACAAAACTGTTAATTCACCAATCATCAGTGGATCAGTTTCGATAAGAATATATCCCGGATAATGGTTTCTTTCTGACGCTACTTTTTTACCACTTCTTACATGATAAACCTTTTCCATCGGAATAACTACTTGTTTCACATGTTTATCATAACCATGATTTAAAATTTCACGGTCTATTTGTTCTTTACATTTTTTCTCTTTACTGGTGACTGTTTTAATAACGTACCATTTAGTTTTATCGCTCATTTTTTATA
>CAZKQS010000069.1:2038-6529 GCA_964554985.1 uncultured Thermoplasmatales archaeon
TGCGGCCCGCAAAGGGGTTATTTAAGAAGATTAAATTTTCTTAAAGTTTGTACAATACCCATATGAATACAAGATACTGCAATTTCATCTTTTGACAATGTTCCAGATCCCCATTGCATTTTTCTGCCTTCTTCTTCTTCGAAGATTTTTATAGCGAATTCGAATGCTTCTGATTCTGTCATGATTTATTTTTTATTAAATTCATTCATCATTTGTTCCATCATAACCATTGATTCAAGACGAGCTTCTTGTACCATAGGATAAATTGCTGAATTTTCCCAGTAATAACCAAGAGCCAATACAGGAGAAGCTACAGCAACATAAATACAACGAATCACCCAAAACGGATAAATAAACCTTTTACCCCATTTTGTATAAACACCCCAATCTTCATACATATACTTATTGTAAACGTACAATACTAATGTTGCTAATGTTCTTTTCATAATTGTATATTTTTAATTGTTTATAATATTACAAATATAGGAAAAAAATATGACATTTCCAAATAATTTATATTAATACTTTATATAGGGAAAATTGATTAAAGTTTAAGTCCTTGACCGAGGGGGAACGCAAATGGGTGTTTTGATGTTATCTCAGTACCCCATCCCCCTCTAAGTCTAGACACCATTATTTGTTTTTTATGTATTTTGAATAATGGTAACGGGGCTTTCACCCATCTTTACTTTCGGATTAGATACCCGAATTATATATTAAATATTATAGAGTATATTTACTTAAATTATTCCTTAAAACATGAATTTCATGTAATTTTAAACTAAGCATCAACATTTTTTCTAAATCTTCAACTAAATAAACATTTGAATAATTTAATTTATTTAAATGTGCTTTTATAAGAGCTCTCATTTTAATAGATTCTATCACCATACCTTCATCAAATTTTAATTTAGCATCATCATTTAGATCATTATCTATCATAACGATAATATCTCTATTAGAATCAAGTTTAATAGCCTGTAAAATTGAAAAACCAACTTCTCCTAAACTACCTAAACCTAATGTTTCATTGGTGACAGGGAAAAGAATCATTTCATCATTAGCAAGATGTTTAGCTTCAATTTGAGCAAGTTCTGGTCTCCAATCATCTACGTGTGGATTGAAATAATTTATTCCGTAATGATCATAAACGTTTATAAATCTATCACGCCAAGATGAATTACCACATGTTCCAAATAATCCTATTGTCATTTTTGTTCTTTTTTATATTTATAAAAACTATACCATATTTTAATTTCTTCTTTTGTAGGAAACCAAGATAATCCATTTTTAATATGATATTTAGAGTATTTGTTAATAGCATTGATGCATTCTTTTTCAACGATTTTCTGATTGTTACAATATTCTTCAACAAACATTTTCCTATTACCTATTGTACCCCAGTCATGGATATGGTAAGTGAGTGTTATGGCGAAATCATATAAACAATCTATTATATAATCCATTTTTAAAGTATTATTTTTTTAGTATAATTATCCATTATACTTATTAATTAAAGTTTCTCTATTACTAAATCCCCGTGAACGTGGACTGATAATAACAATGGGTGCTCCTTGTGCTGCTTTGAAAACAGAAAATTTCATTTTCTTAATAGCAAAATCAACCTGTGTTGTCCATTCTTTAAGATTGTATTTATACACTTCATCCATTTTAGGAAAATAATCTTTGTTAAGTGTGTGATTTCTATAATCCCAAATTAAATCGTTCTTTGTTTTCCTATCACGAATAAGAGATGCACATATTCCACTTTGTACCCAATAGTCAATTGGATCTTCCATTGCGTCGGGGAGTTCAGCAGCTGGTTTAAAATTATCATTATAAAGGTCATAAGGAATTATTTCATCACCGTATACTTCTTTATTTATATAATCAGACAATTCATATAATTCAACTTTAGTTAAATCACCAATGATTGAGTGAACTCCGATAGAACCAATATCATGAAAGGATGCCCAACCAAGAACAATCTCGGTATGATTACCAGTTGCGACGATACCACTACCAAAACGATGTGAATCAGATAAACCAAGAACTGTTCTTAAAACAGCGTGAATTGATGCTTTAGCAGTATCACTTAGGTCAGGTGCACCATCAGAAATCATATGGTCTTTATCAACAGTATCAATCATATTAACAATACTTTGAATTGGGTGCCACCATGTTTTTGTTCCTAATTTCTGATCAAGATGAACAACATAATCTTTTGATTTAGTGTTTAAAGATGACGGGTTAGATATAAAAACTGTATTTTCTTTACCCATTGCTTTATAAACCAAAGCTGCTACAATAGAAGAATCAAGCCCACCTGATACATGTACCTGTGCTTTTTTAATTCCACTTAAACGAAAAAATTCTTTTTGTTCAAAAATAATAGCATTTGTGATTTCTTCATATTTACTATATTTGGGTGTAATAATTGGGTTTAAATTATTAAGTTTAAATGTGTTATTAATACTTTCTTTAAACCTTTCAAGTTCACCAACCATTCTACCGTCACTATTAAATATAGTAGATCCTCCATCAAAAATAACAATGTTTTTAAGAATATCACCAACACCTACGGCGTTAACCGATATAACTGGTACATTATTGTACTTAGCTATTTTTGAAAATAACTTATTTCTTTTTTCTTGCTTTCCATAATAAAAATACGATTGGTTAGGTATGATAAGAATTTCAGCACCCATTTTAACCATTTCATGTGGAATATCTCTCATATGGTCAGTGTTCCATGCATCTTCACAAATAGGTGTACCGATTGTAACTTCACCCACGTTAGGTAGATTTACTTTAAAAACTTTGGTTTCTTTACCGGGGATAAAATATTTTTTATCTTCGTGGTGATCAGAATCAGCAAGAATTTGTTTACTGTAAGTTCTAATTCCGTGTTCATCCATAACAGCTACTGAATTTCTAAGAAGTGGAAACCCATTTCTTTTCACTCCGTTCATATCCACATAACCAAAAACAACAACACTTTTCATTTTAAGTGAAATGTAATGGTCACGGATTACTTTAACTTTATCCATTTGGTTTTTTACAAAATCTAATCTATCCCACAAAGAACCACACATATAACCAGATATGGCTGTTTCAGGAAAAATAGAAATATCAACACCATTAATAGCATCTTGTTCAAGACAACTAATTATTTTATCAGTATTACCATCTAAATCACCTGTAACTGTGTTAATTTGATGAATCGAAATTTTTGCTTTATCAATCATATTATGTATTATTAATTAACTTAAATTTGATATACAAATATACAAATAATAATAATAAGTACCAAATATTATATATAAAATCTTTAATATCGAACAAAAAATGGACATTTTAAAGATTTAAATCTTCTTTCCAGTGTTCATATATCATAACCATAGCTAATGTATCTAATTCACAATATCTCAAAAGACCATCAAAAATAGCTGTCCTTTCTTCTGGTGTCATTTGTGTAAATTGTGCTTTTGCATAAGCTATCATAGCATCACCACCATTAGCTAATGATTCATTAGTTATAAAATCTTGACTATCTAGACCATCATATAATTTTGGTAGTTGATTATATGGATTAATAATTTTACCATTTTCATCAAAATCAATCCACACCTTGTTTTCAAAATTTAAACTAGGTAAATCCTTTGTACCATAAATAGGAGTAGAATATTTTGTTTTTAAGAAATTACTTTTATTCAATATAGAAGGAAGAATATCTTTAATTGAATTAGATCCATTTGTTAAGGGGTTGTAATAATACAACTTAATAAATGCCCACAAATCTTTCATATATCTTTCACCATATATATTTTCAGTTCCATCTAATCCCAATGATTTTAAATCATTACGTGAAATAAGTCCTAATGTTTGTTCATTCATGTATACAATAGATAAAATAAACTTCATTAAATCTATTCTGTCTGGTTCATTTTGACCAATACCTTCACCTAGTTGTCTAAAAATTAAATTCAAAATAGTATTTTCGTGTGGACTATACATAAATATAGTTCCATCATTTTGTTCTAAATCAGATTTAAGAGATCTAATAAAATCAAAAGACGGAAATTTACCTGGTTCGATGTTAATAAATTGAGATTTGTGTTCAACTCTACCATCTTTATGAATTAAATGGTGTGAGTATTGAAATGCTATACTTTCATAAGGCTTAATTCCTTTTGTAAATGGAAGAGCCATTGCAGTTGTTTCAAAATCAATCATATTTAATGGATATTTCCATGTACTCATTTCAAATTTAAGTCCTAATTTATCAACAAAAATATCATCATCTTTATTTATTGTTTTAGACATTTGAAGTAATTGCCTATCATTAGTATTTAAACCATCACCATTAATAGAATTAAATTTTTCATTTAATTCTTTTGTATTACTATCTAAATTAATATCTTCAATTAAAAATATTCCTTCATTTATATAGTTGTCTTTTTTCCTATAATTCCATATATCAAGAATAGT
>CAZKQS010000070.1:0-6362 GCA_964554985.1 uncultured Thermoplasmatales archaeon
TGCCTCTCAAGAAAGGCCATCAATAATAAAAATTTATGCTGTTATCTCTCTTACTTTAAAGAAAGTTAGAACTGGTTCATACTTTTTAACAGAAGATTTTTCTATTAAATTTGAACCTTTATATAAATCCAATAATTGTCTCACAATGCCAAATTTTCGAAAAGAAATCACCTTAACCCCGATGTGAGGGCTATGGCCCTCCTCAAAAACAGCATCAAAATACCACCACTCAAGCGATAAATTCCTTTTTATTCCGTGAAAAGCATCATCTTTTGGGGTAATATTCTCAATAGTATTCATAACTTTGTCAAATGAACTAATATACTATCTATTTTTATTTTATCCATTTTTCTCTCAATTCATTAAAAAATCCTTTTTCTATTGACTTTCTTATCTCTTTCATTAACTCAAGCATAAAATAAACGTTGTGAAAACTAATTAAATTAAAACCAAGCAGTTCTTCAGTTTTTAATAAATGATGAATATATGCCCTAGTGTATTTTTTACATACATCACATTTACAGTTGGGATCAATAGGATTATCATCGGATCTATATTTTATTGATGTAAGTTTGTATCGATATTTGTTCTTCTTATTACCTATTGGAGGTCTGATATGAGCAAGACCACTTCTTGCAAGCCTAGTCGGTGACACACAATCAAATAGATCAACTCCTCTTTCTACAGATTCAAAGATATCCTCAACTACACCAATTCCTAGAAGGTGACGTGGTTTATCTTGAGAAAGATTTGAAATTACCCATTCTAAAACATTATGCATATCTTTTTTTGATTTACCAAGTGATCCACCAATTGCATAGGAATCAAAACCCAACGAATCAATATATTTAGCACTCTTTTTTCTTAAATCTTTCCAATGCCCGCCTTGAACAATACCTACTAACGCTTGGTCTGTTTTGTGTGTATCTATACATTTTTTTGCCCATTTATGAGTGCGTTTAAGACTATCAGCAGTATACTTTTTACTTGATAACGGAGAAGTACATTCATCTAGAACAAGGATCATATCGGCCCCTAGTTTTTCTTGTATCTTAATCGATTTCTCAGGTGTTAAACTCTGACGAGAGTTATCATAAATCGATCTAAAATTGATTCCTTTGGAACTAACTTTTGCAATAGATTTTCCTTTTTTCTTTGCATTAGCGTTTCCTTCATCTGGAAAATAGATTTTTCCAACAGCATGTTCTTTACCTAGACCCAATGAAAAAGCTTGAAAACCTCCACTGTCAGTAACAATAGGCTTATTCCAATTCATGAATTTATTAAGGCCGCCCATCTCATATATTGTGTCAGCGCCAGGCTGCAGCATAAGATGATATGTGTTACATATTAGAATTTGAGCATCCAACTTATATAAATCATCATTTGAAAGCGCTTTAACCGTAGCTTTTGTTGCAACAGGTATTAGTTCAGGTGTATGAACCAATCCATGCTTTAATTTTAAAATACCTGTTCTTGCTTTTCCATCCTTTGCTTTTATTTGAAAATCCAATTTAACCATTAAATTTAGAAAGATTAAAGGGAAATTAAATATTTTCATTTAAAAATGATAAATGAATTGCTATGGATAGGTTCACTTTTAATTAGCCTAATAATTGTTATTTTAGCATATAAGCTATTTGGAAAAACAGGTTTGTATATCTGGACTGCAGCAGCAGTAATACTTGCAAACATACAAGTTTTAAAAATTGTTGAGGTCTTTGGACTGCAAACAGCATTGGGAAATGTTATCTATGCATCAATTTTTTTATCAACAGATATTCTTAACGAAAACCATACAAAAAAAGATGCAGGTAAAGCAGTATGGATAGGTTTTTTTGTTTTAGTTGCAACAACCATTATGATGCAATTAACTATCTATTTTATACCAGCTGAAACAGATTTTATTGATAGACATATAAAAGCAATATTTTCATTGATGCCAAGAGTTGCACTGGCAAGTATAATAGCATATCTTATTTCACAGAACCACGACGTATGGTTTTTTGCAAAAATGAAAAAAAAGGATAAAAACAAACGTTTATGGTTTAGAAACAATGTATCAACAATCACTAGTCAATTATTGGATAACACAATTTTTACTTTAATTGCATTTGTGGGAGTGTTTCCTTGGATTACAATTGTACAAATATTCATTACTTCTCTAATAATGAAAGGAATTGTTGCTGCTTGTGATACACCGTTTTTATACTTAGCTAGAAAAATAAAATCAGATTAAGCTTTTTTATAGATATAAAAAAAAATTGATTTTTTATGATAAAACTAGTAAAGATCGTATATAATATCTCCACCTATACCTGGTACTCTAAAAGAGAACAAAGCTTGAGAGCCCTGCTCAGGTATAAGTGTGCCCCATACATCTGTTCTCCCTGGTAAGCCATTAAAGCAAGCAGTAGCGTTCATAGCAATCAAAACCATATCTCCACTATTAATCACCGGTGCATCTGCATCACATGTTCCATCAGGGTCTTCAAGTTCAATAATGCCAAAAGTATTAGCACTTTGTTCAAATATACTTGTTGATCCATCAGTGCTACTGAAAACACCACTATCAGGAACACTTCCAACAAATTCAGGCTCTCCAGAATTGTATGTTAAAATACATTTAACAGTAGAATTAGAAATCTCTAGTACAGTTTCACTAACATCGATATCAGATGAACCTGGACGAGGAGTAAAAGAAATTGTAACATTATGAATTGTATCATTATACCAGGTGCCATCAACTTTACGGTTACCTTTTTGACCTTCGATATCTACAACCCTCAAACCCGATGAAACTTCTTGAGTAGTTTGAGCACCAGAATCCATACCTGTTATCTCTAGTTTATTAGCAGTTTGAACAAAAACAGATGCAGCAATACCTGCAATTAAAACCATAGCAATAAATACAATCATTGCCCCTATACCAACTGCAGCTTTTAAATTGAACATTGAACTACTAAGCATTTTTTTCATCAAGCATCCCATCTCAATAGAATAAACATTTGATTGTACTAATGAATAGTTATGTGATTTATTACCTTTATTTGCATGTGAATATGCAGGTAAAAAATTTAAGTATATAAAAAGCAATAGAAAAATAATGAAAATCAATGAGATATTTTACTCAATCCAAGGCGAAGGCCAATGGATGGGTATCCCGAATATATTTATCAGAACAAGCGGATGTAACCTAAGGTGCACATATTGTGACACAAAATATGCATATAAAACAGGTGAAGAAAAAGATATATCAGAGATAGTTACAAAAATCAAAAAATATTCTTGTAAAAAAATTTGTATAACAGGTGGCGAACCTCTTTTACAAAAAGAGCTAATCTTGCTATTAAAAAAACTAGCAAAGGATAATTATGAAATATTAATCGAAACAAACGGAAGCTTAGATATAAAAGAAATAATCAAAAACAAAAAAATACTTTTTTCCCTTGATATAAAATGTCCTTCTTCTGAAATGGAAGATAAAATGAAATTTGAAAATATTAAAAAACTTTCAAAAAAGGATCAACTTAAATTTGTAATTGGTACTAAAGAAGATTATGATTATGCAAAAAAAGTAATTTCAAAATATAATCCAAATTGTAAAGTTTACTTTCAACCTGTATGGTATAGTAATACTCAAAACCTTGCAGAATGGATTTTAAAAGATAGGCTAAATGTTACATTAGGGTTACAGCTACATAAAATTATATGGGGAGACAAAAAAGGAGTATAAAAGGTTAATATTTTATATAGTGTTCTTATTCACACAAACTATATACACGGTTAGTGTATTCTGAGATAAAAATTAATACTTAGACTAAAAAAATATTAGGAGAAAAATGAGGTGAAAAAATAAAATGCAACCAAATATGGCCTATGATAGAGCAATCACCGTCTTCTCGCCAGATGGTAGATTATTCCAAGTTGAATACGCAAGAGAAGCAGTAAAAAGAGGTACTACAACAGTTGGTCTAAAATATGATACCGGTGCAGTACTAATAGTTGATAAAAGAATAACATCTAGATTAATAGAACCAGGTTCTATAGAAAAGATTTTTGAAATTGATGAACACATAGGTTGTGCCACCTCAGGACTTGTAGCTGATGCACGAGCATTAATTGATAGGGCACGTATTGATGCTCAAATAAATGATATAACCTATAACGAAAAAATCCAGGTTAAAACACTTGTTAAAAGAATATGTGATTTCAAACAAACTTACACTCAATATGGTGGAGTTAGACCCTTTGGTACAGCTCTTCTTATAGCAGGTGTAGATGAATCTGGACCTAGATTATTTTCAACTGATCCATCAGGTGCACTTATGGAATACAAAGCAAGTAGTGAAGGATCGGGAAGAAATGGTGCGATGAGCTTCTTTGAAAGTAATTATAAAGATAATTTACCTAAAGAGGAAGCGATTAATATGGCAATAAAAGCACTACACAAAGCAACAGAAGGAAAACTTAACCCTGAAGCAACTGAGATCGGTGTAGTTGACAAAGAATTTGATTTTAAAATACTTCCACAAGATGAAACCGCAAAGAGAGTTAAGGAAGTTGTCGGAGGAAAGTAAGTTTGGTAAGTCTTGATGAGGCAGTTGTAGCTAGATACAAAAAAGATGACGATCATTTCGAAATACTAGTCGATCCTTATGCAGCAGCAGATATACTGGAAGGAAAAGAAGTGAATATCCTAAATAATCTAGCAATTGATGCTGTTTTTGAGGATGCAAAAAAAGGAGACCATGCATCTGAAGAATCTATTCAAAAGGTTTTTGGAACAGACAATATTGAGGATATTGCAAAAAAAATAATCAAAAAAGGAAATATTCAGTTAACAACAGAACAAAGAACAAAAATGCAAAAAAACAAGAAAAACAGAATAGTTGAAACAATTGCAAGAAACGCAATGGACCCTAAGACAAAATCACCTCATCCAAGGCAAAGAATTGAACTTGCTATGAAAGAAGCAGGTATCCATATTGACCCTTTTAAACCAGTAAGCGAGCAAGTCAAATTAATTATTGAGGCTTTAAGGCCTATTATTCCTATATCTCTGGACCAAGTAAGGATTTCAGTAAAAATACCGGCTGAACAAATCGGTAAAGCATATGGTACAATCAGAAATTATGGTTCACTTGAAAGAGAAGACTGGCAATCAGATGGATCTTGGGTTGGAATCATAAAACTTGCAGCTGGAAGACAAACCCAATTTTATGAAAAAATTAATGATGTAACAAAAGGAAATGTATCCACAAAGGTTTTAAAGTAGTTACTATACAGGTATAGAGTTCTATGTCAGAAGAAAAACGTGAAATAGTCATCCCAAGTCAGCTTTTAGGAGATAATAAAAAGAAAAAAGCTGGCAGAGGAACTTATGTAGAAAACGGTAAAATATATGCAGAGGTAGCAGGCGTTTTAAACACTACATCAAAATATATTAGTGTAACCCCTCTCAAAGGAGCATATTTTCCTAGAGAAAATGATTTTGTTATAGGTGTTGTAACCCAAGCAATGTCGTCAAGTTGGCTTGTCGATATAAACGCACCTTATCCTGCTTTATTACATGTAAATGAAGTTCCATGGAGAGTTGATTTTGGTGAAACTGAAAAATATTTGAATGCTGGCGATACAGTTATGGCAAAAGTATCCCAGGTTGATGAAGAAAAAAAACTACAAATTACTCTCAAGGATAGAAATCTATACAAGATAAAGGGCGGAAATATTATTAATGCCGCCCCCTCAAAGGTTAGAAGAATCCGCGGTAAAAACGATTCGATGACAGCAATTATTAAAAAATATACTAAATGTAGAATGTTTGTTGGTGACAATGGACGGATATGGATTGATGGAAGTTTTGAATCAATCAAAAAAGTTAAAGAGATAATAAAAATCATTGAAGAAGAATCAATTTATTATGGCTTAACAAATAAAATAGAAAATCTTTTAAAAAAAGATGCAAAGGACGTGCATTAAATGAAATCTGATATTAAGTTATTTAAAGATGGTAAAAGACTAGATGGTAGAAAACCAGATGAATTAAGGAAAATTAAAATCGAAGTAGGCGTCCTTCACAGAGCTGAAGGATCATGTTACCTTGAATGGGGCGGAAACAAAGTAGTAGTCGCCGTATATGGTCCACGGGAAGCAATACCAAGGCATACCCAGGATCCTTTGAAAGCAATTGTCAATGCTAAATATAACATGGCAGCATTCAGTGTAGATGATCGTAAAAGGCCAGGACCCGACAGAAGAAGTAGAGAAATATCAAAAGTTATATCTGAAGCACTTGAAAAGATAATTCTACTAGGCAGATATCCAAGAGCATCAATTGATGTAAACATTGAAATTTTGGA
>CAZKQS010000071.1:0-6298 GCA_964554985.1 uncultured Thermoplasmatales archaeon
AAATTATTACTAATAAAAGTATCCATGAATATGAATACTTAGTTATATCTAATGGTATAAAATATCCGATTTTCTTAAAAAACAAAGAGAATGTTTTTATTGTAACAGAGTTAAATCAATGTAAAAAAGCGTCTGAAGAAATTAAAAAATCGAAAAGAATCTTAATTGTAGGTGGAGGTCTTATAGGTTTAGAAGTAGCAAGTGAAATTGTTAATAAATATGCAGATAAAAAAATAATTATAGTTCATTCCAAAGATCGATTGATTGAAAGAAATACTAAAAAAACTTCAAAAATTGCTGAAAAATTCTTAAAAGAAAGAAATGTGAAAATTTTTTATAATGAAAAGGTCTTAGAACACAAAAACAATACTTTTCTAACTAATAAAAAAAGAAAAATTGATGCAGATATTGCTATTTGGTGTGCTGGTGTTAAGTGCGATTCGTCTTTTTTGAAGGTTTTTAATGAAGATATTTTTTCTAAAAGAAATTGCTTAAAAGTTGATAAAAATCTTCGATTGAAAGGATATAAAAATATTTTTGTTGGTGGAGATATAACAGATATAAATGAAGAAAAAACAGCTCAAAATTCTGAAGGACATGCTAAAATTATTACAAAAAATATAAAAAATATTTCAAGTGGAAAAAAACTTTTGGAATATAAAAAATTCTCAGGTCCTCTGTTTATTAGTCTTGGTTCAAAAAAAGGTATTTTGGTTCTTAGAAATTTTTCATATTCAGGTTTCATACCAATTTTTGCTAAAAACTTTATAGAATCCTGGTTTTTCCACACAATTGGTTTTTAGTAAGGATAAACTTATATTTTGATTTGTAATATTGAATAGTATCGGAGGCAGATATCTTGGTTCCTGTAAATTATTTGTTGCTTGATTTGTTAATAATACTTTTTCCGCTTTTGCTTTCATTTAAATGGAAATTTAAATATTACAAGTTTTACAAACCACTTGGTTTATCTATTCTAGTTGTTGGTGGTGCATACATTTTTTGGGATATTCTTGTAACCCTTAGAGGCGACTGGTGGTTTAATTACGATTATCTTAGCGGCATAAAAATAACAGTTCTTCCTCTCGAAGAAATTTTGTTTTTTGTAGTTGTACCTTATGCTTGTATTTTTATCTACGAAAATCTTAATTATTTTATCGGTGAAAAAGAAATTCCTTTCAATAAATGGTTTTACTTAGTTTTATTTGCAATTTTCTCAATATTTGGGCTTATATATTACAGACAGGATTATACAATTTTATCAATGTTTTCTGTAGCTATTTTCTTTTTAGTAGCTGCTTTTTTGTATCCAAAAATTTTGAAATCACGGCTTTACTGGTTGTACATAGTAATTTCCTTTATTCCATTTATGATCTTTAATTATCTTTTAACAAGTATTCCTATTGTTCTTTATAATTCGAATGCTATGTGGGGAAATATGCAGGCATGGAACGGAAGGATTTTTACTATTCCAGTTGAGGATTTTTTCTATAATTTTTCAATGCTTTCATTTTACTTACTAGTTTATATCTATTTTAAAAAACGATTTTCGTTGGAAAAAGATAAATAAAGACATGCCATTAAAATTAGTATTAAATTTTAAAGGTGGAGGAAAGAAATGAGCGATAAAAAAGTTGTAGTAGTTGGTTCTGGATTTGGAGGTCTATCTGCAGCAAGTCTGCTTGCTCGTGATGGTCATGATGTTACATTAATTGAAAAAAACGATCATCCTGGTGGTAGGGCATCAGTTTGGAAAAAAGATGGTTTTACTTTTGATATGGGTCCTTCTTGGTATCTTATGCCAGATGTTTTTGAAAATTTTTTTGCGGAGTTTGGTAAAAAACCAGAGGATTACATGGATTTAGTTAGACTTGATCCATCATATAGAGTATTTTTTTCTGAAAATGATTATGTGGATATTTCTAAAGACCTTGAAAAAAATCTGGATTTATTTGAAGAAATCGAGCCTGGTGCTAAAGAAAAAATGAAGGAATATCTCGAAAAATCTGAATATGAATATGACATTGCTATGAAGGATTTTATCTATAAAGATTACAAACATCTTACAGATTTTTTCAAACCAAAGCTTATTATTGAAGGTACAAAACTTCATATGTTTGAAAAACTTGATTCATTTGCCCAAAGATATTTTGAAAGTGAAAAAATTAGAAAAATTTTGGAATACACAATCGTATTTTTAGGCGGCAGTCCATATGATAGCCCTGCGCTTTATTCATTAATGAGCCATGTAGATTTTAATATGGGTGTATGGTTTCCAAAAGGTGGGATGGGAAAACTAGCTGAATCAATGTATAAACTTGGTCAAGAGCAAGGTGTTAAATTTGTTTTTAATGAACCAGTTGAAAAAATAAATGTTGAAAAAGGATCTGCTAAAAGTGTTAAAACAAATAAAAAAACTTACGATGCTGATTTAGTCGTTGTAAATTCAGATTATGCATGGTCTGAGATGAATTTACTTGATAAGAAAAATCAGACATATAAAGAAAAATACTGGGACAAAAAAAAGATAGCGCCATCTGCATATCTTTTATATTTGGGTCTAGATAAACAACTTAAAAATTTTGAGCATCATAATCTATATTTTCATCCAGAATGGGTTGAGCATTTTGATGATATATTCAAAGAACCCAAGTGGCCTGAGAATTTTTCATATTATGTGTCATGTATCACAAAAACTGATCCAAAGACAGCACCAAAAGGCTGTGAGAATGTATTTGTATTAATCCCAGTTGCACCTGACCTTGAAGACAACGAGAAGATTCGTGAAAAATATTTTGAAAAAACTATTGATCATATGGGGAAACTTGCGGGTGAAAATATTCGAGATCACATAATTTTAAAACGAATTTTTGCACACAACGATTTTTCAGATAGATACAATGCATACAAGGGAACTGCATTAGGTCTAGCTCATACTCTCAGACAAACTGCGATTTTTAGACCAAAACAAAAAAGTAAAAAAGTTAAAAACCTCTATTATACAGGTCACTATAATCATCCTGGAATCGGCGTTCCTATGGTAATAATCTGTTCGCAGATTTTATCTGAAACAATTAAAAAACCAATGAAAAAATAAACAATGTTAGTTGTCTACCAATTATTCTGTTGGTAGATAAGATATATATACAACAATTGGTTAACAATTGTTAAATATGTTAATTAAAGTAAAGGTTAGTGGGGGAACTAAATGATAAATAAAACAATTTTTTCAATATTTAAGGAGGGAAGTAAAACCTATTTTTATAGTAGTTTATTTTTCCCATCAGTAATAAAAAAAGAAGTTTTCAGTCTATATGCATTTGTAAGAAAAGCAGATAATTTTGTTGATTCAACTCCTCAAGATATACAAGGGTTTTATGATTTTAAAAAAGAGTATTATAAAGCACTTGATGGGAAAAAAATAGATGATATTGTAATAGAATCATTTGCAAGGCTTTCGCAAGAAAAAGATTTTGACCCAAAATGGACTGATGCTTTTCTAAAGTCCATGGAGATGGATATTAAGAAAAATAGATACGAAACCATTTCTGAAACTTTAGAGTATATCTATGGCTCGGCTGAAGTTATAGGTCTATTTATGTCAAAAATAATGGATCTTCCTAAAGAATCCTATAAGTATGCTAGATATCTGGGCCGTGCTATGCAATATATCAACTTTACTAGAGATGTTGCTGAAGACATTAAACTTCAAAGAATTTATTTTCCAATTACAGATCTCAAGAAATTTGGCCTCAAAAAACTTGATTATGAATATACAAAAAAACATAAAGAACAATTTAAGGATTTTATACGTAAACAACTTGCTAGATACTGCAGATGGCAACACATAGCTGAAGAAGGCTATAGATATATACCAAAAAGATATTTGATACCTGTAAAAACAGCCTCAGAAATGTATAATTGGACCGCAGATGAAATATACAAAAATCCGTTTGTGGTATACAATTTAAAGGTTAAACCTATGGTTAAACAGATTTTTTCAAAAACTATTCTAAATATTGTTGATCCAAGAAAACCTAGAAATAAAAAATGTGTTTGTAAAAAAGAAGATCATGAACCGCAAATTAGTTATTTATAGGACATATTATCTCTCTAAGTTGGAGAAATAGTTATGGATATGATGCTAAAAATTGCGATATATGTGGTTTTAATTATCATATTTTTTATATTTATGGAATTTGTAGCGTGGTTTTTACATAAATATGTGATGCATGGCTTTGGATGGTATCTACATGAAGATCATCATAGATACACTAAAGGAAGATTTGAAAAAAATGATGTATTTGGTTTAATATTTGCAGTTATCTCATTTATCCTAATATTAACTGGTTTTCTTGATGGGTTTGACATAAAATTTCCAGTAGGGATTGGTGTTATGTTATATGGCCTTGGTTATTTTCTTGTTCATGACACCTTTTTTCATAAGAGATTGAAATTAAAGTATAGACCGAAAAGTAAATATCTTAAAAGAGTGCTTAATGCTCATGCGATACATCATCAAAAAAGTAAACCATATGATGGAATCTGTTTTGGGTTTCTCTATGCAAGTAAAAAATATGATGTAAAATAATAAATAAAAAAGTCTGTGGGGGAAGATACAATTAAAAAAGAAAAATTTATTCTATTAGTTGAATTAGGGCGCTTTCGTTTTCTAGCAGCTGGTTTTTTTTTATATGCTCTTGGTTTTTTGTTAGCAATTATTTACAATAACGATTTTTCACTTACCTATTTTCTCTTTGGATATGCAATAATGATGCCTGCTCATTTATCCTTATCGTATAGCAATAATTATTTTGATATTGAAGTAGACAAGCATAATAAACCAGTATCAATTGCGGGTGGATCAAAAACATTAATAGAAAACCCTGAGTTAATAAAAATTTGTAAATACATCGCAATTTCTTTGATTATTTTATCAATAATTCTTGCAGCAGTATTTGTTTTTGTTTTTTTTTATTCTTACTATTTTCTTTTATTTATCATATTTGGAAATCTATTAGGCTGGTTTTATACAGCACCACCTTTAAGACTTGCATATCGGGGGCTTGGAGAAATTGCAAATATGATCAATATGGGTTTTTTAATGCCAGGGATTGGATATTGGGTTATGAATGGAAATTTAGATTTATTTTTCTTTGTTTTTTCAGTACCTCTTTTCATATACGGTCTTGAATTTATGGCAATTGTTGAAACTCCAGATATGGAGGGGGATATCATTGGTAAAAAATTAACACTCATTGCAAAAAAAGGTAGAAAAACTGGTTATGAGATAATATTAGCGTCATTATTTTCTGCATCATTATATTTTTTATTAGTTGCATTAACTGGTTTATTTGAAAATTATTTAAATTTCTATTTGGTTTTTTTAATATCATTAATTCCTTTGATAGTAGCAATATGTGGATGGAGACAAAAACCTTTTTCAAAGGTTTTATCTACAAAAATTGCTGAGAAAAACATGTCTGCACTTGTTATCTTTATTATCCTTATAAATATCTATTTTTTACTTCAATATTTTGCAAATAATAAATTCTAAAAATCTATTTGAAAAGTGAAGTAAATATATTTTTAAACTTAAAAAACATGGACAAAAATACGTCTTAAAAATGATCGAATCTGAGAGAATCAAACAACTGAACAATAATTCATACCAAGATAATGATTATTTTATCTACTGGATGCAGGCTTCACAAAGAACAAATTTCAATCATGCATTGGAATATAGTATAAATTTAGCTAATAAACATAAAAAACCTTTAATTGTTTTTTTTGGTTTAACTGATGATTTTATTGGTGCAAATCTTAGACATTACTATTTTATGCTTCAAGGCCTAAAAGAGGTTAAAAAAAATCTTGAAGAGCACGGTATAAAATTTATTATAAGACATATTTCTCCAGAGGTAGGAATAGTTGATCTTTCAAAGAAAGCTTGTGCGTTAATTGTTGATAAAGGTTACCTTAAAATTCAAAAAAATTGGAGAGAATATGTATCTAAAAATGTTAAATGTCCTCTCTTTGAAGTTGAAAGTGATTGTGTAGTTCCAGTTGAAACTGTTTCAGATAAGGAAGAATATGCTGCGTTTACTATTAGAAAAAAGATAAACAATTTAAAAGATGATTTTTTATGTGATGTTAAAAAAAACAATTTAAATAATTTATCTTTAGATCTGGATTTTCAATCAGAAGATATCAATAATATTGATACAGTTATAAAAAACCTAGATATTGATAAGAGTGTAAAAAAATCAATTTTTGATGGTGGAGAAAAAGTAGCAAA
>CAZKQS010000072.1:0-6233 GCA_964554985.1 uncultured Thermoplasmatales archaeon
CCATAAGTTGGTGCAAGATGATGCTTTTTTAGCATAACTTTCATTGTTTCAACTGGATCATTGTATTTTAAATGCTGAATATTTGTTGCAAAATCTAAAAGGCTTTGACCATGGTATGATAAAATTTCAACTCCATGGAGTGAAAAATAAGAGGGGTTTCCCAAAAAAGTTATATCCATACCATCAAATAAATCCTGAATTTCTTTTTCAAATGTGGGTTGAGGTTCAGCAGGTCTTACTGCATCGTGGTTTCCAGGCTGCATTATTATTGAGATATGATCGGGTATGTTTCTAAGCTGCTCAGCTAGTTCTTCATATTGTCGATATACATCAACTATTGATAGTTCAGTTTCTTGGTTGGGATAAATACCTATACCATCAACAACATCTCCAGGAATTACAATATATTTGATTTTACTAGCTACATCTCTTTGTCTGCTGTTTCCCATCTGGCCATTTATCCAATTTAGAAATGAATTCCACTGATCATCCATGAATTGTTTGCTTCCTATATGAATATCTGATAAAAAGGCTGCAAATACAGGTACTTCTGATTTATGACGATCATTTTGTATGCTTATATCCGGATAAACTATGTTTTCTACAACTAAAAGATCGCCATTTTTACTAATATTTGCTGTAATTCCTATTATTTCATCAAGGACTACTTCTTGGGCTATTTGATGGATGTTTCTGTTTTGTTTTAATGCAATACAAGCTGCTTCATCTGTATCGTCTTCAAGAATTATCAACCGGTGTCCATTTTTAGTGTTTCTGACTTCTTTTACAATACCTATTATTTGAATTTCTTTTAAACCTGATTGTTTTAATCTGTTTAGTGGTATAGCATTTGCTAGCTCTCTTCTTTGTTTTCTAAGTATGTTTCTAACTGATTCAAATCTATCTTTGAATAATTTATTAAAATCAGTTGTTGTTCCTTCACATATGCTGTTTCCTGTAACATCCTTTATCATCTTTATTTCTGAATCGTATTCTCTTGCTTCAGGCTTCCAGGATTTTACTTTTTTTATTTCAAGTGGTTTTTTTATTTCTTTTTTTGTTTCAATATGTACCTCTTGGTCTGATTCCAATTCTGTTTCAAACCCCTCTGGTTCATCTATTTCTCCTTTTGGAACTAGATCTTGGTTGTAAATTTCAGAAAGCATCTTTGTTCGTATTTCTTCTTCTTTTGTTTTTACTTCTACTTTTTCTTTTATGTTGATTTGTTCAATCCTTTTTATGTGATCTATAGTTAAAACCAAAGGATACTCTTTTAAATTTTTTTCAATAAAAGAAGAAAAATCATGAGGATTTTTCTGAGATAAAATATACTTTAATGTGTCTGGTTGAACAAACGTACCATGTTCTGAAAATGATTTAATTATCTTCTCCATCCTATTATCCCATGAAAAACTAATTTTAGTACAAAGTGTATGAACTAATGTGTTTTTATTATTGCGGTCAAACAAAAAAATGTGTTATAAAACTTTTCCTAAGGTTACTTATATAAATATCTTTCTATAAAATCATCATATTTAGCCGAATTTAACATTTTTATATCTTAAACAGTTACTATCTATCATAAATATACATCTTTATGACAGTATTTAGGAAAATAATATAAAAGACTAGAAACTAACAATAAATTGTAGACAAAATAAGAGAGCGACTGATTCTTATGATCAGCATAAAAAAATACAAACAGGGAAGCGACTTATTAATCGGCGCATGCGACGAAGAACTTATTGGTAAAAAATTTGAAGAAGGAAAACTTCAAATCGATGTAAGTAAATCGTTTTATGATGGTGAAAGAGTATCCCCAGATGTCTTAAAGAAGTTTTTAGAAGAAGCAACTATTGCTAATTTAGTTGGGAAAAAAACTGTCAAATGTGCTGTTGATATTGGTTTGGTTGATCCAAGTTGTGTTTTAAAAATCAAAGGTATTCCTCACGCACAAATGGTAAGAATGTTATAAAAAAAGTTTTTGTTTATTTAGCTATTTAGTTCTTCAACTTTATCAATCATTTTTTCATAGTGAGTCCCTTTCCAGTATATCTTATCACAATTTTTACAAAATAAAAATTCATCATGATTTTCAAATACTTTTTCTGGAACTTTTTCTTTTACTTTATCTTTAGAACTTTTTTCTAAAGGACTATTGCACATTGTACATCTAGTTAAAACTAAGTCTTTATCAATTTTAACATTTTTTAAAACAGTTTTGATTTGTTCATCTAGGTCTTTGGTATCAATCTTAATTATTTTTACCTGCTCTCTTTTAGCATCATATGTTAACTCTTTATCTCTAGTAATTAGAACTCGGTTTTCTTTTTTTGATATTTCAATTAATTCACTGTCTTTCATATGTCTTTTAGCATAATACGTATCAAAACCATATATCCTAAGCCACTTAGCTAGTGTTCCAAGCATTTGGTCACATAAAAATTTCATTTTTATCAAATCTTGTAATGTAATAAAATTCCTGATCCAATCTTTTTACTATCAACTAGTTTTAAGGAAATATTTGAATCTAAATATGATATAAGTGAAGGCGTATCTTTTCCACTAATTATCATTGATCCAACATAAACATAGATGTCATCAACTAGTTTTTCAGATATAAAACTAGTAATTACACTGCTTCCGCCTTCAACCATTAGTGTTCTTATACCTTTTTCATAAATTTTTTCTAAAAAGTCATTTAAATCAATCTGATTTTTATTAGTTTTACACTTAACTATTTCAACATTATCAGGATAACTCTTTTTACATTTTTCTCCTGTTACAATTAATGTCTTTGCCTTGTTATTTACAATTAAAACATCAATTGGTGTTTTACAATGAGTGTCAAGTACTATTCTAATTGGTTGATCAGGTTTTTTAACATATTTTTCTTTGACTGTAAGTTTTGGATCATCATTTAAAACTGAGTTTATTCCAACTAAAACTGCATCAGAATCATTTCTAAGTTTATACATCCTTTTTATATCTTCATCACAAGAAATACGGATCTGATTTCCTTCTTTTGATGCAATTTTTCCATCAAGGCTCATTGCACAGTTAATAAAAACATATGGTCTTTTCATAAATTATCACTTTGGATAAAGTGGACAGTCTAATTTGTTCTCCGGGCAATACCCTTTTGTTTTACACGCAGGGCCTGCATTTTTAAAAATAATTGGAGCTACTTTTTTTACTTCAGAAAGCATCTTGTTTGCTAGTTTCCTTATTTCCCACTGTGCATGCATACAAGTTCGAAGTTCAAAGAAGTTCAAGAGACTACGTGCATTCATTGTAACTATTATATTTGTACATGCTGCGTTAGGTAACACAAAACGCGAGTCTTGCGCAGGTACACCTAAGTCAAGAAGCTTGTTATATTCGCTCCATATATTTTCCATTGTTTTTTCATATGCCTCTTTCATTTTTTTGTTCTTTTCAATTGTAGGAGGGATAACATAATTTGGCTCTTTAAAATCAACGTATCTTTGGCTTTGCTGTGCATAACTAGCAATACGGTGCCTTACCAGTTGATGAGTTAGACTTCTACTAACATCACTTATTGCAAATGTAAAAGATGTATGTTCTATTACACTATTATGACCTGCATCTAAAACATATTTTAGAATTTCATTTAGTTCTTTATTACTTGATTTGTCTAGATTTTCTGGTTTTGTTTTACTGTGAGTTAGTTTTGCAGCCATTGCAGGAATTTTTTCTGGATCAGGTGTGTATCCAATAAGTTTAACATTCATCTGCTACTCCCCGTTTTATAAAGTTTGAAATACAATTTTCTTTTATTACATTTGAGGTATTTTTCTATTAATTAAATAAACCATAACATTTTAAAAAGCATTAGAATTACAGTTGGACAATAGATTATTAAAATTAGGGAGGAAAATGCATATGCTGGCATTTGTTGTAACAACTATTGTATGTTTTATCACGTACCTATTATTGACCTTAGGTTCAGCTAATGATGGCTCCATGATGAACGTTTTTTTATGGAGTATTGAAGAACTTATATTCGGACTTGTTTTATCTGTGATAGTAGGTATTATTGGAAGAAAAATCTTTGTTAAAAAAGACTTTAGAATGGCTAATCCAGTTCGCTGGTTTACATTCCTTGGATATTTGATTGGACCGTTCTTTGTTGCTCTTGCTAAAGCTAACATTGATGTTGCAGCAAGAGTAATAACCGGAAAAATCAACCCAGGTATAGTTAAAATCAATCCTAAATTAAAAACAGATTTAGGAATAACTATGCTTGCAAACTCGATAACACTTACTCCAGGTACATTAACTGTTGACATCGATGAAAAGGACAATAACTTGTATATTCACTGGATTAATGTTAAAGATGAAGCGTTGAAAAAAACACCTGTTGATTGTAAATATATTTGTGCTAGTTTTCCAAAATGGATAGGGAGGATTTCTGAATGATTGAAGTATCAGATCAGATGGTTCTAACCTATCTAGGTATCCTAGCCTTCTTATTTATCCCGGTGATATTAGCAATCATCAGGGTTGTAAAGGGGCCTACCGCACCCGATAGAATAGTAGGGCTTGATACAATTAATACTTTAGTTATTGTGTCAATGGTGATTTTCGGAGTAATTTCTAAATCTGTAATCTACATTGATGTAGCAATTGTTTATGCACTTCTTTCGTTTATATCAACATTGTTTATTGCAAAATATCTAGAAGGAGGTGACTTTTAGATGATTTTTGAAATAATTATATATCTATTACTTGCAATTGGCGTATTTTTTAACATAATTGCAGGGATAGGTCTGCTTCGTTTTCCAGATGTATATACTAGACTTCATGCTGGAACAAAATGTACAACATTTGGTTCAATTTTTATTTGTGGATCAGTAGTTTTACTAGGTCTTAAAATGTGGTTCTTTGACTCAGTTGCTGATGGTGGGTCACTTGCTTTTCACACAGGCATTGCTTTAGTTGCAATTCTTCTTACTAATCCTACTGGTGCTCATGCTATAGCTCGTGCTGCACATAAAAGTGGGGTAAAACCAGCCCAAGCAGTAGTTGATCATCTAGATAAAACTCCAAAAAAGAAGAAATCTAAGAAAACCACTAAAAAACCTAAAACAAATAAGGAGGAAAAATAGAATGGTAGTTGAAACTCTTACAACACTTGTTCATATCGCTCTACCAGTATTGATTTTAATTTCATCAGTTTTTGCAGTCTGGCTTAAAGACCTTATTGCTGCGGCAATTGCAGTTGCTGCGATGAGCTTGCTTTTATCTCTTGAGTTTTACATCTTACAAGCACCTGATGTAGCTATTGCTGAAGCAGGTGTTGGAGCGTGTCTTACAACAATTATTCTAGTTCTTGGAATTAAAAACACAAAAAGATTAGAGGAGGAAAACTAATATGGACAAAAGAAACTTAGTTGCTGTAATATTTTTTGCAGTAATCGGTGTTTTTTTAGTTTTTGCTGCAATAAGCACACATCCATTTGGTTTACCAGAAGAATCAGACATGGACGATCAAATAATTGAAAATACACAAGAAGAAACAGGTGCAAACAATGGTGTTACCGCTGTTGTTTTTGATTATAGAGGTTTTGATACCTTAGGTGAGGCAACTGTTCTATTTACTGCTGTTGCAGGTATTGTTCTTGCTTTTAGGAGGTTTCATAAATGAGCGGTGGCATGAGTAAAATTGTTAAAACCATTGCAGGAATTGCTTTTCCTTTTGTAACAATATATGGTCTTTATGTTATAGCACACGGTCACTTAACACCTGGTGGTGGTTTTCAGGGCGGTGCAATTGTTGCATCTGGTGCTGCTATGATACTAGTTGCATATGGCTCGGTTTGGACTATGAAAAAGGTAAAAGAAAAACATTTGTCAGGCCTAGAGAGCACTGGTGCAATAGTCTTTATTGGAACCGCTATTATCGGCCTACTTGCGGCTGGTGTGTTTTTCAATAACTTTTTATTTGATAGTAACTTATTTTTTAATGTAGTTCCAGATAAAGGTTCAACTGTTGGAATTTTAAACTCAGCTGGAACTCTTCCTATTATGAACTTTGCAGTAGGATTAAAAGTTATTGCTGGTCTATTTGCAATAGTTCTAGTAATGGCTTATGCAACAACTAAAATGGGGGAGGATAAACAATGATTGGAAATGCTTTCTATATTCCTTACATTGCAGTTGTTGGACTGATTTTAGTAGGATTATACGCAGTTGTTTTCAAACGTAAC
>CAZKQS010000073.1:0-6205 GCA_964554985.1 uncultured Thermoplasmatales archaeon
CTCTTTCAACAATGAGCTCGAATGCAGATGATATATTTGATTTATTCAAATCTCAGCTATTTAATGAGCTGAGCAATACTGAAAAATACACGATTCACCCAAACGATATTTCTAATCAATTTACTTTGGAAGCTTCAGATAAGAAATTGGATGGACACATTATCTTTATTGATGAAATACATCACAATCCGAATATTGATGCTGTTTTTGGTTTTTTAAAATTATCGCAGGGATTGACAGAGTACATATTTAACTACAATAATGTCGGTGTTTTTATTGCGGGGAATGACAAGTGGAAAGAAAGATTAGAGAATCTAACATATAGTGGTCCTATCGATATTTTTGATAGAATTGACGAGATTAATATTAATGATGCATATGAAATTATAACAAAAAGAATGCATTTAAAAAGAGCGTTTAAAAATATTTAATAAACTCTAATGATTAACAAAAACTCAAACTATGGATGTAAATATCAGAAAACTTATAAATAAATATGGTAAAAAACCCCTGATATTAAGATATGTTAAAAAATGGGGTTACGTTGAGATTGCAGGAAATAACCATGCAGTAATATTGATGAACTCAAAAGCTAAGGACATAAAAGAAAAAACTGCATTTTTTGGTTTTATCACTTTTTCTGATGATGTTGATATTGCTGAACAACTCTTTGAAAAAATTGAAGAAAAATGCAAAGAGTGGGACATTAAACATATCATCGGCCCAATTAACTATAATATTTGGTTTGGCTATAGGTGGATGATAGAAGGACGGGATAAAAAAAAGATATATTCTGAACCTATAAATCCAAAATATATGACAGAAATTATTAAAAAACTAGGTTTTGAAATATATAAAACATATACTAGTAATATTGTATCAGTTGATAATCCCCGCATTAATTTTTTAAGGAAAAAATATGAGAATATCTCAAAAGATTTTGTCATTAAAAGATATGAAAATAAAAAAATTAGAACAAAATTAAGAGATTTATACAAACTTTCATCCAAACAATTCTCAAATAATCCATTATATTCAGAAATATCCTTTAGACTCTTCAAAAAAGTAATGATAAACGGATTTGAAGAGGTAAATCCTATAGTTGACCTTGTATATTTTAATAAAAAACCTGTAGCTTTTCATTTATATTTTATAAATCCATATGAAAAAGATATCCTTGTTTCTCATAGTATAGGTGTTAAAAAAGAATTCAGAAAAAAAGGACTTGCTTCAGCACTTTTATATAAATCATATAAATTTTCAAGTGAAAATAACATAAAAAATGTTTTACATCATTTAATCTATGATAAAAACAAAAAAGCTAAAGAGTTGATCGATGAAAATAAGATATACAAAAAATATGCTTTATTCCATAAGAAAATAAAATAGCTAGACAAACAAATTAAATTCAACTGTTTTTGTTAGAAAAACAGATATAATCAGTAATAAAAATGAAACGGCCATATAGCAAAAATATGAAACTTGTAAAAGATTCCTAGAAATATTTTTGTATTTTTTAATATATCCAATTGTAATCAGAGAAACATAAATAAAAAGTAATAAATGTAAAAAATAAAAAACAAAGTTTGAACCAATTAAAAAATGAAATGCAATTGACAAAACCATTATAAAAAATAATGTTGAAATCGAATAAATCAAAAAATGATTATTTTTAAGTAAATAAATATAGGACCTGTAATAAAAAGGATGATCTTTACTTCTAAGTTTTCTAGTGATTTCAACTAGACCCATAATAAAATATGCAAATATTAAAAAAAGAATATACAACGTATTTATTTTTGCAAGGCTTTTATTATAAATTACAAAAACAAACAACCCAATTATAATTGTAAATGTTTGATGAACATAGTTATAAAGAACTCTGTTTTTCAATAGTATTGTTTTCAAAAAGAAATCATAAAACATAATGATTGTATAAAAAAACACAAAAATGTAAAAAAGAAAGATATAGAACCCAATAATAATTGAAAAAAGCCCTTCAAAAAAGATACATAACATTGCTATTTTTTTACATTCTTTTGGAGTGATAAATTGACTTATAAACGATTTGTCATCATCAAAATCTTTTATTTCATCAAAAAGTCTTATCCTAAAAAAAATTAAGAAAACTATTAAAAATCCAAGAATAGAGTTAATAGAAAAAACAATTTTGTTATCATTATAACCTGCAAAAACATACATTGAGATAAAAATAAGCAAAGTTACGATTAGATATTGAGGTATGGGAAACTTGTTTTTTATAAAACCTATTAAGTCCATTATTATCGATTGCTCAGTTTATGTTAATCAAAATACATTAAAAATATTTATGATTCTTGATACAAAATGTTTTTAACTACAAATATGTTTTATTAAAAATAGGAAGAACATGCTTGCAAAAAAAACAGTTCATTGGGTTCTAACACCGTTTTTACTTTCAATTATTTTTTTAGTTACTGGAATATATTTTTCAAAATTATTATTCATACCTGGATTCTTATCTCTTCTATTATTTGGTTTTTTTATATGGTTTTTTAGAGATCCAGAAAGAACACCTGAAAAACCAGATGGAATTGTAGCCCCAGCAGATGGAAAAATTTTGCCATTCAGAAATGACAATAAAATTAGGATATTTATGAATCTAAATGATGTACATGTTAACCGTGCTCCATTAAATGGAACAGTTAAAGAAATGGATTATAGAAAAGGCGGATACAAGCCAGCCTATTCAAAGGATGCTGATACAAACGAGCAGCTCACATGGAAGATTGATACAAAAGATGGAGAAATAGAAGTCGTACAGATCGCGGGAGCATTAGTTAGAAGAATTGTACCATATAAAAAAATTGGTGATAAAATAAAGAGAGCTGAAAAAATTGGGATTATAAGATTTGGTTCAAGAGTAGACGTATCTATTCCTGAAGATCATAATATAATTGTAAAAGAAAAAGACAAGGTTTACTCGGGAAAAACAGTTCTTGCTGAAAAAAAGAAATAAAACTATTTATTAAAAATTCTCTTAACACATGGATGCTTTGTTACAATTATTTCAATAGGATCACTCCATTCACTTTCAGCACCATGAATATCAATTACTTTAATCCTGAGATTATACTTACCTGTTTTTGTATATAAATGTCTAAATGCAATATTTTGATTTGAGGCAAAGTAAATATTCCACTCTGTATAATTATCCCATTCTAATCCATCATCTGTGTTTAGTTTTAGATAAAATAAATCATTATCTGGATCAATTGATTCACCTATAAAAAATAACATTCTGTTTGGCCTAACAACCACAGGACCTATTGCTGAAACATTTGGTTTATCTGGTGGATTATTTTCAATAAACAAATCGCCTTTTATTTCAATATTTGAAGTATTAATACCAATATTGTTTTCTTTATCTGAAACAACTAGTGTCACACTATAATTATTAGGTTTATGAAAAATATGAGTAGTATTCTGGGTAAATGAATTTTTATCATCTCCAAAGTCCCAAAGAAAATTATATGCAGGAGTACCACCACTAATTGAACTATTAAACAAAATATTTTCTCCAGTCATTGAAATCTCAGGTTTACATAAAGCTAAGTGTATATTATCAAAAAATACCTTTTTATCTATATCAATATTTGTTGGCCCTTCAGATGTTGCAAAAAATACTGCATTATATATTATTCTAGAAAAATTACCCATTTGTTCAGTTGTAGGATCTGAAAAATTATATTGAGCTATTTCAGGGTGATCGCCAAAAGCAACAACCTTCCCTTTACCAAAATCATTTGTTACCCATATCGGTCTATTTTTAGAAAACCTAAACCACAAATTGAATAATTTATCAGAAAAAGAATTAGTTTGCCATTCATCAATATCTTCAAAAGTTCCAACAACTCTTGTGTTTTTAGTAGGTTTTAAAAATATTGGACCACCAGCAAGAAGAGATGTTACATAAGATGGTAAACCATATGATATTGGATGATTGGGGTCTGTAATCTTTACTTTAATTCTTCCTTGACCCGGTAGAGCTATAAGACCTTTACATTCATTAATAGACATAGTATAAATAGATGGCATATTTAAAAATCTAGTTTTTAAAAAACTTAAAGGCAGCCAATTACCAAAAGTCGTTTCATACGCCCCATAACAAGCACCGACATAAGAACCACCATTTCTAACAAATTCTCTTATTTGTCTTTGTACATCTGAATATTTTATTTGAGATTCGAAAAAGTTAAACAAATTGGTTAGTTCATATTGTGCTCCTGCTCCCCAAATAAAAACATTGTAATCCTCATTATTTAATTTCTCTGATATTTCATCACGTGAAAGAAAATCATAGTTATAAAATCCACCACGATATAAATGATTAAAAAAACTATGGCTTTCAATCCATGGTCCATTATGAAAAGCAATCTTTGGTTCATTTAATTTATAAACCTGAATGTTAACAATTGACTCCATTAACCTATAAGTTTTCAGCTTATTATTAGTACTAAAACTATAAACAATCGAAGTTATCAATGCATTTTTAAATTGAAAGTTGGTAAAAGGAATAATATAACTCCCCTTTTCAAAATAATTCTTAGAAATTGAACAAGTACTATCAAGAATTTTTGAATTTACATATATCTGATTAGCTATCCAATAAACATCAATATCCTTTCTAAGTAGTTGATTTACAAGTTTACTTATTTCCATCTGTAACTTATTTGACTGATATTGATTTACAGGTATTATAAAACCATAACAAGATTCATCATCTTGAGATTTAATCTCATTATTAGAAAATCCAGAAATATTTGGTAAAAACCCTGAAAAAAGTAATAATCCAATTATTGCAAATGATAAGATTTTTATTTTCATTGATTAGCACCTTTTATTATAAATGGTTCTACTCTGTAAGATCAAACAAATTAAAACGATGGATATCATTTTCATAAGAAGGATCTTCTCTGCTGGCGAATGTTACCAACATATCACCTGTCTTTGGATTTGCAGAAAATTGATTTAAAGCTTGAAGGTATCCCATTTTTCTAGCAAATCTATTTATGGGCCGTAATCTTTGAACTAATGATACAACAAAATCTGATTTCCCATTATAAGCATTCATTAATATTTCCATAGAATTATTTACATCAATATTACCCCAGTATTCTTCTAAACCTCTGCTCATCCCTAGATATATCCGCCAAAACGGATAAAAAATATTTTGTCCAAGTAGCAATAAAAATAAACTTTTTGGGCTATAGTGCTTTCTTTGAGTTTCTGCAAGTGAAGAAGAAATATAAAAATTAGTCCTTCTAATAACATGGTCAATTTCCCAGAAAGGTTTTTTTGATTCATATGAATTATTATACATCCCAATATATGTAGTATCTGCATTCATTTCAATAACGTAAGAAACAGGTATCTTTGCGTCCGAAACAATGACATTGTATCCTATTGTTTTATTCGAAGTAACTATATCAATTGCTTCTTTAGCAGTTGAAGCCTTATCAAGTGCTAACTGAACTCTATACTTAAGTGGAATCCCTTTATATGTTGTTTTATCGGTCCAAGATGCCTGAACAGATATTGCAATTCCTTGGCTATTTATACCATTCCATCCATAAAAACCAGCATATGCAGGATACATAGAAGCATATCCCCCCTCTGGTTGTCTTACAACTAAAACTTGATTTTCCTGAGGCCGTATACCAGAAATAGGATCTTCATATTCCAATGTTATATCTGAACTAGCTACCTGAACTAATTCTGCATTAGAAGTTGCAGGGCCCCATGCTGCAAAACCAGAACATTGTTGAGGTAAATCAGTATGATGAACAACAGGCCCCATATTTATAAAATTAATTTTTTCAAAAGATATATTTGTACTATTTGCCATGCCATGAAACTCATCCATAATTTCATCAGGCATATATTTTTTAGTAATATTCCATGCCTTCATAAGTTCCTCTTCAGAAGGTTCTTCAAAATCAGCAGACAACGGCTCGGATCTATAGTTTTGTGATATTTCCTGTTTTAAAAAATAACCATGCTGATAACCCATTTCATAGTATGAACCATTCAAGTGAATTACTTTTACTCCATCTATTTCTTCAAGATAACCTCCATTCAATAAATTATTAATATTTATTTTTTTAGTTTCATTCGGCTTCATCCCGAAATAGCTAATTACCAGACAATTGTTGTCTGTTAAATA
>CAZKQS010000074.1:0-3824 GCA_964554985.1 uncultured Thermoplasmatales archaeon
GAACTATACCCCAATAATAGTAGGGAATTGTCACGCTGCAATTATTTCTAGAGAATTAGGCATACCCTGTGTAATTGGTACAGGTACAGGTACAGATGTTTTAAAATCAGGAGATAAAGTAACAGTAGATTGTTCTGAAGGTGTAGGAAGAATCTATGAAGGAATCCTTGATTTCAAAGTAAACACTATGAAAATCGATAACATTCCTGAAACTAGGACCAAAGTCATGATGAATGCAGCAATTCCTGAAAAAGCATTTATCCAGGGTCAAATTCCGAATGATGGAGTGGGTCTTGCACGTGAAGAATTCATAATTAATTCACATATAGGTATTCATCCACTGGCACTCATGGAATATGATAAACTAAACAAAATAAAAGATGAAAACCCAAAGATAGCAAAGGTAATTGAAGAAATTGATAAGAGAAGTGCAAGTTATGACAATAAAGTAGAGTTCTTTGTCGATACCCTTGCTCAAGGTATATCAAAAATAGCAGCGGGTTTTTATCCAAATGATGTAATTGTTCGTATGAGTGATTTTAAGACAAATGAATATGCAAATCTCATAGGTGGCTTTTTATATGAACCAGAGGAACACAATCCAATGATAGGATGGCGTGGTGCAAGTAGATATTATGATAAAAAATATAAACCAGCATTTGGACTAGAATGCAAGGCTATAAAAAAAGTCAGAGATGAAATGGGCCTTGATAACGTTAAACCCATGATTCCTTTCTGTAGAACACCTGAAGAAGGGAAAAAAGTAATTCAAACAATGAATGAATTTGGCCTAAAACAAGGTGAAAATAATCTAGAAATATATGTAATGTGTGAGATACCTAGCAATGTTGTAGTTGCTGATCAATTCGCCGATATCTTTGATGGTTTTAGCATTGGAAGTAATGATTTAACACAATTAACTTTAGGTCTTGACCGTGATTCAGATCTAGTAGCCCACATCTTTGATGAAAGAAACGATGCAGTAAAAAGACTTATTAGCCAAGTAATTAAAACAGCCCACGCACATAATCCTAGAAGAAAAGTTGGAATTTGTGGACAAGCTCCAAGTGATTTTCCAGAGTTTGCAGAATTTTTAGTTGAATGCGGGATAGACAGTATTTCACTAAATGCAGATACTGTTATGAAAACAAAGATGGCCATTGCAAAGACTGAAGAAAAATTAAGGAACCAAGGTAAAAAGCCAGTTCTTAGCTAAAAAGTTCATCAAAAAAATTTATTAACCCTATTTTTTTCCTATCATACAATGGAAATAATTCCTCTAATAAAAATAAAAAACAGAAAAATATTTGATTCAACTATTGAAGATATCATTCTAGATAAGAAAAAAATATTTTCAGATAAAAAAATCTATATTTTAGATTTTGATGGAATAGAAAAAAACAAGCCAAATATTTGTACATATCAAAAGCTTGGAAAGCACTATGATTTGTGGATTGATTTTGCACCAAAAGACATGGGTGATATTGTAGATAGTTTTATGTCAGGTGGAAAAACAGTAGTCATTAGAAAAAATTATTATAAAAATTTTAATCCAATTAGTATAAAAGAAATTTCAGAAAACAATATACTACTTTTCGTAGATAAGGATAATTTAGTGGAAAAAAACAATCATATAGATGGTTATGTTTCTTTTAAAGACCGTGAAAAAGTAAGTTCTGATTTTGAAGTTTATAGTAATATAAGGCCTGTTAAAAATAGGTTATATGTTTATGAAAAAAAACCTGAAAATAAAAAATACTGGGAAAATCAGGAAATCAAGGGTTTAATTGTAGATATAAAAAACTTTATGGAGTTTAAATAGATGACCGCGCAAGCAGAAATCGTACTTGCATTTGTTTTTAAAAGAAGCGGTAAAACTGAATTATCTTTTTCAGAGATCTATTTGACTCTTTCAATGGAACTCAACTGGTTTAACCCAGAAGATGCAAAAAAATTTGTAAATAAATCACTTAGTGAAAAATTGTTAACTAAAAAGAACAGTCAGATACGGCCTTGTTTTGATATATCAAAAATCGATATTCCTCTTGGCTTTTTTCCAAAAGGAGCTTTATTTGAAGAAAAAGTAAAAACTGAAGAAAAAAAGATTAGTAAATTAAATCAGATCATAAAAAAGATAGAAGGAGCATCTAATAAAGATAGAAAAGTGATTTATGAAAAGATAAAAAAAATAGAGAGAGAAAGAAATCTAACAACTATTGTTTCTGCATTACTTTTAGCTAAAGAATATGGTCTTTTCTTAGGTGAACTTATCCCTGATATAGAAAGAAAAATGGTTTAGTATTATTTGTTTTAGTAAGAACCTTGAAAATCTAAACCTATTACATTTCTTGCTGTACCCATAAAAAATGTGTAGCTCTGCTGTGGAAGCGTTTTTGATAAATGAACGTATATTCCTGTAAACTTTTTCATAAAACCAAATTGTGTACCTGTTAGAACATTACCTTCAAATTTGAATGGTTTTAAAATAAAAGTGCGGGGTGTAGTTGTACTGCTTGAATATCTCCAAAAAGTTGCTTTTTTCCTTATTTTTACTTGGTTTTTCCTTAGCGGGTTTAGATCATAGCTAGCACCACTGCTTAGAACAAAGGCTCTGTTCTTTAGGGTTTTTGTTTTTGTAAATAGTTTAAAGACTTTGTTAAAAAGTCTGTTTTCTTTTCCAGAAAAACGCAGTAATATTTTAAATATACTGCCAATGTTTTCAGTATTTCTTAGTTTTTCAAATATTTTACTAATTATTCCTTGAAATTCAATAAGTTCTTCTTCATTTGTTAATATTTCTTCAGTTAGTATATTTCCTTTTTCACTTATCGTCTCTAGTACAATTCTTAGATTGTTATCTTTTTTTATTTCACTAGCTTGCACAATGCCAAGCGGCATTGATAACATCAAAAACATTGCAAATATTGCAAGTATTTTTCTTTTCATCTTTTCACCGCTAATCAAGACAGTTTTATTTCAAATAAAGCTGGCGACAATATAACTCTTATAATTATCTTTTTTTGAAACACCAGCATTCTAAACCACTAAAAACGACTGAATAAAAACATTTTGACATTATTTATTTCATTAATTATATAACATGTATTTTTTTAGGTCATAAAGTTTTATATGTTTCAAATTTATCTCATCTAATATGGTAACAATAAGTCACGTTGTAAATAAGCTAGTTAACGAAAAAATATACCTATACGAAGCACTAGACAAAAAAATAGCATCCTATGGATCTGTTGCAAAAAGACTCAAGCCAGAAATAGAAAAAGAACTAGGTAAAGAAGTAAAAACCTCGGCAATAATCACAGCACTGAGACGATATGGTCAAAAGATAAACAAAAGAACAAACAAGATAAGCTTTAAATCAAAATATGCAGAGGTTACATTAAAAACAAACATAATGGATATAAACATACTAAAAACAAAAGACCTATTTGACAAACTAAAAAGATTCTATGACATAATAAATTATGAGAGAGGAGACATACTGCACGTAATATATGGAAAAACACACGTAGCAATTGTTACAAACGAGAGAAACAAAGAAAAAATACTAAATCTACTACAATATCAAAAAATAAAAAAACTCAAAGAAAACCTAGTAGCCCTTTCCTTTACAGTAGGGAAAAAAAGAATAGACAGGCCAGGTGTATTATTCAAAGTAACTAGAGCTCTAGCATGGGAAAACATAAACATAATAGACATCATCTCAGTTGATTACGAAATAACATTTATCCTTGAAAAAAAAGATGCAATCAAAGGGTATAACGCACTTGAAAGATTAATAGGATAATGATATTGAAATAAAAAAC
>CAZKQS010000074.1:3834-6199 GCA_964554985.1 uncultured Thermoplasmatales archaeon
CTATACAAAATATAGAAGAATAGGTATCAAAAGAACGCCCATACAATGACTTCTTCTAACACCCCACAAGACGGGAAGTAGCCCAATAAAAGTTGCTACAAGTAAAACAAATAGTCCGACAAAACTAGTAAACAAAAAAACCATAACAACAACAAAAAGAATTGTTATTTTAACAAGCAAAATATAATTGACATTTGCAAATTTTTTTGCAAAAATTTTACCAAAAAACAAAGTAAAAATATAAGAAAGGGATCCGGCAAATACAAGTGCTATTAAAAAATAAAGCAAATAAAGAGGAATAAAAATATGAGACCACTCAGAAATAGAAATAAGATCCATAACAGCAAGCGCAGCACCACTACGAGCCCTAAGAATTACAAACATCATAATAACAACAAAGAACGCACAAGCAGTGTTTACAGCACTAAGCGTTACAATGGTTTGCTTTTTAGATGATTCTCCTCTAGCATTAAGAGCGATTACAGTACCGGTGGCACTAGTAATACCCGGGATAATTGATACCAAAATACCGCCAATACTACCAGTTAGAACAGAGAGAATAGATGCTCTTTTGTCTTTACCTTTAAGTCTTACTTCTTCAATTTCTTGGTCTGGAATAAATGGTTTTTCCATAAGAGAATTAACTAATGTAGATGTTCCAAAAAGACCGGCAAGCGCTGGAAATAAAACAGGTGAACTGTTGCCAATAAAAGACTCAACTGGTACTTCAAAAATAATGATTCCAAAAAAACCAGATAAAATAAAAACAAATAATGCAAAAAACATGCCAATAAAAGACGAGTAAGCGCCTTTTCTATCTTTAATTTCGATCTTTCCTTTCTCAGTACAGATCATAAGAATAGAAATTGCAAGCAAAACAAAAAACATAATACTTTTAAGTATCTCATAAAAAAGAAAAGGTTCACCAATAACAAATCTAACAGGCACTAAAATAATAAAACAAAAGACAATCGCACCAAAACTACCCATCGCTGATAACGCTACTGCTTCATAGCCTTTTCCTTCAACAAAAAGGGAATGCGCGGGAAGAACAGACAATGCAGAATCAGGATCAGGAGCACCCAAAAAAGTTGATGGGATACAATCAAGGAAGGTATGAGAAATACTGCAACTAATAATATAGATACCTACCAAAAGAAGTATAAAACTTGATTGAAAACCAAAGTTAGTTAGAAAAGCAAATGAGGAGATAAAAACTGAAGAGACAGAGAGAAGAATCAAAGCAACATTATTAACATGAAAACCGGGAATAAGACCGGTTAAAACACCAGTTAAAACGCCAAGAAAACAAAAAAATAAGACCAAAAGTAAATCAAGCAAAAACTATTCAGCCTCCACGGATACCCCATGATCTTTAGATAAAAGCCTTATAATATATCTAAAATTTTTTTCATCATAGGTAAAAACACCTTTGACAATTACCTTTTTACCTGAATTTAAATATAAACTTTTACCACCTTCATATGAAACAATTACAGTATTGCTCTTGTTTAAATCCTTTAAGCTGAAATATGAGTTATATATGCTGTCTATGTAGCCATCGACTTTAATATTTATACCAACAAATTTTGAAGGATCAATTGATAACTGTGATACAGGCATTGTTTTATTTGCCCATCCTCTGACTATTGTAATTAGTTCCTTACTCCCAACAACAATTTCAAAAGAATCCATATATTTTTCCACTGTGCCTTGTACTTTTATTAAATCACCATATGTTACATTTGTTTTTTCCTCAGAAAAAACCTTAACTTTTGTATGATTTTTTTCAATAGTGATAATTTGATTGCCATATTTTGTTTCAGTAATATCTTTTACAACCCCTTTTGAAATGATTTCTTTTCCTTCAAAATCTGATATTTCTGATAAATCAACAACCATTGGTTTACATGAGATAGATATTGCATAAAGAAAAACTATTCCAACAATTGAGAAAATGATAGAGTAATGTTTTAAGCTAATAGAGATTTTTTCCATAAAAAACTTAGCTCTTCTTTTTTATATAAAAATAATGTTACAAATATGCTGTTTTACAATAGTATTTGTTACTGTTCTAAATTTCGGAAAAAATATAATAATCACTTCTTTATTAACAGGTTAAAAACACCTTAAGTTCTCTGGTGGAGGTCAAATGACAGATAAAGAAGCAGTATTAAAAATAGCAGAAGCTTTCCAGCAAGATGTAGGATATGGTAGGGCAAGAATAGACCATCAAACAAGGATGAAACTTGATTTGTCTATTGGTGATGTGATAGAAATAGAAGGAAAGAAAACTACAGCATCAGTTGTATGGCGCGCTCATCCTACAGACGAGGGCAAAGGAATAATCAGAATTGATAATCTA
>CAZKQS010000075.1:0-6181 GCA_964554985.1 uncultured Thermoplasmatales archaeon
AGGATATCCAAACTACCTCATGTGGGCCTATTTTATTATATCAACCATTGCGATTTTTTCAAGAATAAGATCGCAATATTTTCCTTCTTTAACTGTAGTTAGTTCAGATTTCTTAATTCCAAACTTTTTTAGTGTATCAAGGCTTCCTTTTAGAACTTTATCATTTCTAACAAAATTAAATTTTTTAACAAATTTGCTAACAATTTTGCTGCCCTTATTTTTTGTAATTAAAACAAAAACAATTCTAGCATCACCTATTTTTACACCCATCTTAGGAATAGCTTTTTTTAGCTGTCTTTCACCAGATGCATATAATAGAATTTCCATCTCAAGGCTGTTACATGTATTTGTATTATTTTTAAAAGCTCTTTTTGCATGTTTAATTGAAGATTTAAGATGATCTTTAGAATAAATTAAATCTGCATCAAACATTTGTATTATACATTTGTTCTCTTTGGAAAACTCATTGATTTCTTTTAAGAATTGTTCAATGTCTAGTATTTTTCCTTCTGCACCAAATATATAATCCATAACAAATCACTTTGTAAACTCAGATAGCTCTTTATTTTGAGGTGTATTTGTATCGCCTATCTGTTTTTTAATTTTCTCTGCTATACCCTTACCTATAGTTTTTACTTCTGATAGTCTTTTTATTGGTACTCCGCGGAGTTCATTAATTGTTTTGAAACCAGCATTATATAAAGCACGAGCTCGTATTCTACCAATACCTTTAAGTGAAACTAGATTCAAAAGTTCTTTTTTAGATCCATACTGCACACGCAAAAGTAGATTACTAATATCAGATACACAATCAAAATTATACATTCTAGCAAATTCACGAGTGGCATGAAGTAGCCACTGAACCATTTCAACAATGTTATGTATGTCACCTGGTCCAACATTATATCTGTCAACTATTACATCCTCACTTTGTTCATTTATCCAGTCAAGAACTAAAAATGCAGTTTTAAGATCACTTAAAAACCATTCATAATCATCTGAAACACTATCTGGCTTTGAAATTAAAAACTCACCAGCATGCATATCAGCTTTTTCTTCAACCCATGAGTCAGATTTACGTAGATAAAGAGATCTAACATCAGGCGTGGAACAAACGGTATGTAAGAAAGAAAGTTCAGATAACTCTTTTTCACATGATGCTTCCAATGCTTTTTTTATTTCAAGTGCAGAAAGTGGATCTATGTATAGGCTACTAGTTCGTGTTCCAAATAAACTTGGCATATATTGTTCTTCATTTATAATTTCTACAAAACCATTGTCAATTAAGAAGTTAAGAGCTTCTTCGATTTGATCTTTAAGAGTATAAAGTTCAGATTGATGAGAATAAAAGGTGCTATCAATAAAATTATAGACACCTGCTTTGCTGTCTATAAAACCAGTTGCAATGCTTGATAATAGATGCATTCTAAGAGCTGATTGGCTTCCTAGTTTAGAATAAATTGGTTCAGTATCACCTAGTATATAGTTTTCATAGATCATCATACTCTTTCTTCTGTTTTTAGCAATACTAATTGCTTCACCGAATTTATCATACCTAGGCCTTCCAGCACGTCCAGCTTGCTGCTTGTATTCAAGAATTGGTATAGGATTCATACCAAAATTTGGATCATACCGCCATAGATCCCTTATTATCACACGTTGTGCTGGAATATTAACTCCAGCAGCTAAAGTTGGTGTTGCAACGATACATTTAATAAGCCGTTTTTTGAAATTATTTTCAATGAATCTTCTATGAATGCTAGATAGGCCAGCATTGTGAAAAGAAACACCTTTTTTTAAACAAAAAAATAATTTTTTATCAACAGAAGTTAGCTCAGGAAGACTTTTTTTGAGTTTTTCAAGAAGTATTTCTAATTCTTTTTTTTCTTTTTTTGATAGTTTCTTATTAACGACTCTTGCTAGTCTATTTGCAACTGAAACTGTTGACCTTCTGGTATTTACAAAAACTAAAACCTGGCCGTCATCCTTGATTGAATGCTCAACTAAAAGTTCAACTGGTTTTTTTTGCTCGCCCTGGATCTGTTCGATTTTTCCATCATCAAATTTTACAACATCAGAATAAAAAACTCCTTCACGTAGTGGTACAGGCCGCCAGTCTGATTCAATAAGTTTTCCATCAAGCCAAATTGACAGATCGATAGCGTTACTAATAGTTGCAGATAGAGCAATGATTTGGGTTTTAGGGTTTAATGCTTTAAATCTTGAGATAATTACCTCTAGTGTTGGGCCACGTGTTGGATCATGGATCAAGTGAATTTCATCGATTACTAATACTTTTACATCATTAACCCATGAAACTTTGTGTCTTAAAAGTGAATCAGCTTTTTCAGAGGTACAAACTATTATATCGTATCGTCCTAGACGCGGATCAGAATCATCCAAGTCTCCTGTTGAAATACCTACCTTAAAACCAATTTTTTCAAAGACCTTTAACTCTTCATATTTTTCTCGGGCAAGTGCTTTAAGGGGTACAACATAAAGAGCCTTTCCAGGTTCTTGAATTAACCTATTTAGTATTGAAATATAAGCGATAAGGCTTTTTCCACTGGCTGTAGGAATTGATATAACTAGGTTTTTTCCTTTAAGTGCCAAAGGTAGTGCCTTTTCTTGAGGTGGATAAAGATCAGTTATACCTTGTTTTTTGATTATTTCAACTATGTTTTTGTCTAGGTCAAGTTCACTAATTTTCATTTTTTCTGAGCTTGTAATAAAAAAAGAGGTTTATAAATCAAAAGGGCAAAATACTACCAAAAACATTAAAAAACAGTTTTTTATCGGTTAAACTTAAAAAACATAAGACTTATTTATGTTAATTGAATAAAAGAATAAGTTAGGTTTGATAAAATGGGCCGAAGACAAACAATGCAAGAAAAGTACAAACAGCAAATGAAAGCATTTCGTAAGAAAAAAATGAAGCAGGATAATACGCCTTTTCTTCCACCTAGTGGAAACGTGTATGTAATGGATTCACTTAATCCTACAAAAAAACTCAAGGCAGAAGTAGTTAAAACAAAAACTAAACAGCACAGGGAAATTATAACTCAACTTGCTTGTCCAGAATGTGGAAATCCTATGCAATGGGATTCGAACTGGGAAGCATTTATCTGCCAGAAACATGGTAAAAAAGGAATTTATGAAATAGTAGATTCTGATTAAAAAAGGTGTAATATTGTGGCTGAAGAAAAGATTGGTATTGTAAGACATTTTTTTACAAATATTAATGTTGCAGCTATAGAGATAAAAAATGGAGAACTTAAAATAGGTGATACTATTCACATTGTTGGAGCGCATACTGATTTCAAAGATGTAGTAAATAGTATGCAAATTGAGAAAGATTCTGTTGAAAAAGTAAAACCTGGAGATGAAGTAGGTATTAAAGTAAAAAACAGAGTTAGAGAAAATGATGTAGTATATAAGATTGATGGGGAATAAAAAAATGAAAGAATTAGCAGAAGTTAGAACACTAAAAGTAAACAGATATCTAATAATTGATGATGAGCCGTGTAAGATTAAAAGTATTTCTACTTCAAAGCCTGGAAAACACGGAGAAGCAAAAGCAAGGATTGAAGCAGTAGGTGTTTTCGATGGACAAAAAAGAAGTGTTGTAAAACCAGTAACACACAAAGTAGGCGTACCAATAATTGACAAAAGGACTGCTCAGGTTGTAGCTCTAATGGGCGATAATGTTCAACTTATGGATATGGAAACATATGAAACATTTGAAATGCCAATTTCTGATGAGTACAAGGGTAAACTTGAGCCAGGAAATGAAGTTTCATACCTTATAGCCCTTGGTAGAAAAAAGATTACTAGGGCATAGATACTAACCTATATTAATAAAAAATGGATACTCCAAATTATTTTGCTGATGCAGATGCAAATTTTAATGAAGCTGATTTTGTAATATATGGAGTTCCATTTGATAAAACCTCTACTTTTAGAAAAGGATCAAAAAAAGGACCCATTGAGATTAGAAAAGCCAGCTGGAACTTTGAAACCTATAATTTTTTTAATGATGTAGATTTAAAAGATATAAAAATACATGATTATGGGGATTTAGAGCTTTTAGATTTAACACCATCTGAAATGGTTGAAAAAGTAAATAATTTTTCAGAAAATTTAATTAAAAAAAATAAATTCCCAGTAGCTATTGGCGGAGAACACTCTATTACCTCAGGTATACTCTCTTCTTTTCCAAAAGATACTGCAGTACTTTCACTTGATGCACATATGGATTTTAGAAATACTTATGAAAATGAGAAATACAACCATGCATGCGTTATGAAGAGAATATCGGAACATATAGATATTAAAAATATTGCTATATTAGGTGTAAGATCTGCTGAAAAAGACGAATATATTGATGCAAAAAACAAAGGGCTTTTTTTTGTAGATTCTTTTGAAATTAAAGAAAATGGAGTAATAGATACAATAGATAAAACTAAGTCTTATTTGAAAAATAAAAATATTTATCTGACAATAGATATTGATGTAATAGATCCATCATATGCTCCAGGTACTGGTACACCTGAACCATTTGGAATAACTCCTTTTGATGTAAAAGAAATTATTGAAAGTTTTTCTGATAAATTAGTTGGTTTTGATATAGTTGAAGTAAATCCAAATTATGACCATGGTCAAACCTCTGTACTAGCCTGTAAACTTCTAAGAATATTAATAGAGTCAGTATATAAATCTATAAAAAAAGATTAGTTTAATATATTATGACCTTATTCAAGCCCCTTTATGGAACGAGAAAAGATAGCTTTAGGTGCGCTAGTGATTATAATAGTTGCTGTTTTATCATTTTATATACTTAGTTCGGAAGGTATTTTAGATGATCTTTTATCTGGTGAAGAAAAAGAGTCAATAGAATATGGAGATTGTGTTGATGTTCACTTTATTGGTAAGTATTCATCAAATGATGAGATTTTTAGTTCATCATATGATGATCCTGAAAACAAAGACGGTGGCTTACCTATAAATGTGTTTGTCAGTAATGATGTAAACCAAACACCTCCTGCTAACTATTCATCATATCGCTCTTCTGCTCTTATGTCACAAACCATTGATGAATATTTGGTTTTATCAAAATCTCCGGTTGGTATAAAAGAAGGTTTTATGGAAAAATTAACTACTCTTGGATCTTCAGATGTTGATAAAACAATTATACTTAATTTGCAACCAAAACAAGCATTTGGTACAAAACCAGTAGTTGGGGATGTATTAAATCTTACCTCAATTTCACAAGTTCCATTAGAATATAAGATAATTAAAATTGAAGAAAATTCAGATGTACCTGCAGAATTTTTAACTGTATATGGCGATATATTAGGAAACAAAACAACAATGTATACATTAAGAGAAAATTTACATAAACTTGGTGAAAAAGTTGAAGACAAATATATTTCTTGGGATGATTCCACAGTTGTTACTAAAATAAATGAAACTATGATGTGGATGTATACAACTCCTCCTGAATCATATATTGAGGGAAATAATTTCACATGGACAAGTTTTAATTCAAGTACCGCAATGAGACGTACTTTTCCAGAGAATTCAAGTAAGATTACAAGTATTGACAATGACACAATTGTTATAACACATAATCCTGAATATAACAGTACAATAGAGGAATCAATGTATTATTCTCAGTATGACATGTATTTTCCAAGTGTTGAATACACTGTAGAAAATGTAACAGATGATAAGATAAATGTATCGTATGTAAATTCACAAACTTCAGAAAAGACATTTACAACACTAGATAGAACAGTTGTAATTCAGAGGAATGAGACTAAGTCAATTACTGAAGAGTATCCCACAGAAATTCTTGAAATACAGTTATATTCGATAAGAGAAATGTCTGATGATTTTTACTATGGTTGCAGTGAATTAGCTGGAGAAGAAATAACTTTTGAATTTGTAATAGAAGAAATATATAAGACATCTTAAGAAATTTGAGATTTGATCTCTTTTTCTAGGAGATCTAAAAATTCTTCTTCTTTTCCTTTAGGTATAGTTGCACCAGCTGCAATGTTATGTCCACCACCTACACCATCTAATTTTTTAGCTGCAGAGTTCATAGCTTTTGATAAATTCAATCCTTTATCAACAAGCTGCTGGGTTGCACGTGCAGAGGCCTTTACTTCTTTTTCAT
>CAZKQS010000076.1:0-6004 GCA_964554985.1 uncultured Thermoplasmatales archaeon
ACTTCCTACTTACTTTCATTTCATTTCACCCTTCTCTTTTGATATATTGCTATATCATATCGTGGTATTTTATACCATGAATACTGTTTTCAATTGACTATATAAAAAGTTATTCCGTAATTTTTACAATATGAAAAAATGTCAAAAAAAAAGAAAATCAAACAATATTTATGGTCTAGGCAAAAGATTAGTTTTTTTAACTAAATCAGGGATAATACTTTCCCAAAAAATTGCAGTTATATGAATCCCAGATAGGCCCTTAATTTTTTTAATCTCGTTGATCAATTCCAATGCAATTTTAAAACCCTCATTTTTAGGGTTTGAACTATTAATAATTCTATTAAAAAGAAAGTCAGGTATATCAACACCAGGGACATGAAATTTCATCCTTTTTGCCATCTTTACAGATTTAATAGGAGTAATACCCGCTAAAATATGTATCTTTTTATCAAGACCTCTATTTCTAACTTCTCTCATGTATTTTTTAAATCTATCTAGATTATAGACGCTCTGAGTCTGAATAAAATCTGCACCAGCAAGAACCTTTTTTTCAAGCCTATCTATTCTATATTCAAAAGGTTCAGCAAAAGGATTAGATGCTGCACCAATATAAATATCAGGAGTTCCATGCAGTATTTTATTTTTACTCTGAAAAATTCCTTTTTCTTTCATGTCCTTTACTATCTTTATAAGTTGAATGGAATCAACATCATATACAGCTTTAGAGTCAGGATGATTTCCAGCTAAGGGATGATCGCCAGATATAAACAAAATATTTTTGATACCAAGAGCACTAGCTCCTAATACTTCACTTTGAAGCCCAATTCTGTTTTTATCACGACAGCTGATCTGCATGATGGGGTCTAAACCCATATTTTTTATAATTACGCTACCGCTCAAACTAGAAAGCCTAACAACAGCAGTTTGATTATCAGTAATGTTAAAAGAATCAACAAATCCTCTTAATTTTTCTGCTTTATCTTTGATTTTACCTGGATTGCAACCCTTAGGTGGACCTACCTCAGCAGTAACAACAAAATTATTTTTAGAAAGTAATTTTTCAAGATTGCTTTTATTCTTCATCTTGAATGTTCCTCCTAAATTCAGATGATTTACTCCAGTTTTTTGGGTCTTGAATCTTTTTTAAAACATTAAGTCTGTTTTTTTCTTTTAAAAAATTATATATTTTAACCCAAACACAGTCCATATCAGTATCGACCTCACATTTACCATTAGATGAACCACCACATGGACCATTTAAAATGCTCTTAGGACATAAAGTAACAGGGCAGAAACCCGCAAAATCATCAAGAAGGCATTCGCCGCACATATCACATTTTTTTTCAAATTGACCATATCTTTTAGTTTCACCTAAAAAAAGAGTATCTGTACCAGTTATAACATCAATATCTGAATAAATCTCCGATATGGTTTGACAGCCATTTCCGCATGCAAGAACAAGTATTACATCTGATTTTTTGATTTTATCAATGTGTTTTTTAAAAATTCGTTTATCATTGTTTAAATTACATGCTGGTTCAAGAACAATCCAACCAGTGACATCGACAGAATTTTTTTCAAGTTTTTTTTTCATTTCAATTACTTCTTTTTCTCCACCGGTACAACATAATGTTGCACACTCACTGCATCCAGCAATAAAAACAGATTTGTTACTGGTCTTTTTAAGGATATAATCAAAGTTTTTTGGCCTACTAATAATCATTAAAAAGCAATAATGAAAAAACATAATATAATATTTTGTAAACTAAAAATGAAAATATCTATATATGCTGTATTTATTTTGAAATACAAGTCTGTAGTTTATTTTCGAGGTTGAATTATGTTAGATAATTTAGAGGAAATTTCAAAGATAGATAAATCAAAAATGATAGATTCAGTAGAAGAATTCCCAGAGCACATCAAAAAATCTAAAGAAATAATAGAAAAATCAGAGTTAGAAAGGATATACAAGGTAGACAATATATTTGTTACAGGTATGGGCGGGTCAGCAATCTCTGGAGATATAATGCAGGCCTTTTTTAGAGATAAAATAGACATTCCGGTATATGTAAATAGACAATACGATCTTCCAAAATGGGTACACAAAAATACTTTGGTACTAGCTCAAAGTTACTCTGGAAATACTGAAGAGACTCTTTCATCTTTTAAACATGCATATCAAAAAAGATGTAAGATAATCGGGATTTCATCTGGTGGAAAACTTGAAGAATACTGTAAGAAGAGAAATATTACTCACCTAAAAATCCCATCTGGATATCAACCAAGAGCAGCTACAGGATATATGCTTTTTATGGCATTACATGCCCTTAAAAAAACTGGAATTTTAAAGTTTGATATAGATAAAGAAATTGAAGATGCAATAATTGAAGCTGAAGAAATAAAAAGAAACAATAAAAAAGAAGTATCTACAGATAAAAATTTCTGTAAACAGATAGCTAAAAAAATACATGGATCAATTCCCCAGATATATGGTTTCAAGGAATACACACCTATTGCAAAGAGATGGTGCACTCAATTTAATGAAAATAGTAAGATTGTTTGTAGATATGACGAAATATCAGAGTCTAATCATAATGATATAGTTGGATGGTCCATGAATCCAGATGTTACAAAAAAATTTTCCTGTATACTTTTTAGAGACAAAGATCTAGAATCAATTTACCTTGAAAAAAGATTTGAATTTATGAAGAAATTATTTAGAACAAATGCAAAAGATACAATCGAAATAAACATCGAAGGAAAAAAGACACTTTCAAAGATGATAAAAACTATGTATATAGGTGATTTTATTAGTTGTTATCTAGCAATTTTAAGAAAGATTGATCCGACACCAGTAAATATCATATCTGAACTAAAAGAAGAACTTGCAAAAATTTAAACTTGTTATTTAAAGTAAATTTAAATATTTACAATGTATTCAAAGAATAGAAAAATTTAACCAATGTTATATTGGGATGCTTTGGGTTTAAAATGAAAGAAAAACCAAATAATCAATCTCTAAGTTTTAAAAAGAATGGAAAAGAAACATCAGATTATGATAGATATAAAACACTTTTTGAATCAATAAATGCTGGAGCTTTTATAACGTCAATTGATGGGGAAATAATTGAAGCAAATCTTAAATCATGTTACATTTTAGGTTATGAATGGGAAGAGTTAACTGGTCTATCTTTTGAAAAAATATTTCCAAAAAATGTTGACTGGGATCAGATCCGCGAAGAGATAATGTCAAAGGGCGGGATGAACTTTGAATCAGAAAGTAAAAAGAAAGATGGTACAGTTTTTCCTGTTGCAATAGATACTTCTTTGTTCAAACTTGAAAAAAAACCAGTGATGCTTGCATTGATATGGGATATAACAGAACGGAAAAATGCAGAAGAAAAACTCAGGGAATCTGAACAAAAATATAGGAGTATATTTGAAAATAGCGCTGTAGCAATAATGCTTACAGATAAAGATGAAAAAATTATTTCATGGAATGGTTATGCAGAAAAAATATTTGGCATGAACCAAGCTGATTTAGAATATAAACCAGTCGAATCGTTATATCCAAAGGAAGAGTGGGAAAAAATACGCTCGAAAAATATAAGAAAAAAAGGTATGCAGCATCTACTTGAAACAAGGATGTATAAAAAAGATGGTTCATTATTTGATGTTGATCTGTCTGTAAGTGTATTAAGAGATGAAAACGGAAACATTACTGGTAGCGTTGGTATTATAAAAGATATTTCAGAAAAAAAGAAGGCTGAAAAAAAACTTAGAGAAAGTGAAGAAAAATATGAAGGATTATTTGAATCAACTACAGATGGAATGCTAGTCCTTGATGCACGTGGAGAGATTAAGGACATTAATGGAAAAGCCTTGGAAATTTTTGGGAAAAATCAAAACGAAATGATTGGTGAAAATTTTCTAAGTATGGGTCTTCTCACTCCAAAAGCTCTATCTATTGTAGTTAAACAATTCCAGGATTTACTATCAAACAAGAAATCTGAAAGTAAGGAAACTGAAATAATATCAAAAGAAGATAAAAACTTGAATGTTGAGCTTACTTCTTTTTTCCTAAGTAGAAAAGAAAATGAAGTTGATAATTTTGTACTTATAATTAGGGATATAACTGAAAGGAAAAAAACAGAAATTAGGCTATCTAGAGAACATGAACTTCTTCAAACTCTTATGAACAATATGCCTGATCCAGTTTATTTTAAGAATATTGAAAATAAATTTTTAATGGTTAATAAAGCAATGGCTGCAAATAACAATGCAAAACCAGAAGATATGAAGGGAAAAACAGATTTTGATTATCTAAGTCCAGAGCGAGCACAGAAAGCATTTAAAGAAGATGAAGAAGTAATGAACACTGGTAAATTTATAATCAATAAACCTAGAAAATATGTTCGTGAAGATGGTGTGGAAAGTTGGGTCAGTATCACAAAGATCCCTCGTTTTGATGAAGAAGGAAGTATCATCGGTATGATGGGGGTAAAAAAGGATATTACTTACTGGAAAAAAATTGAGGCATCGCAAAATAATAAATAAGTTTTAATTCTGGTTGCGAGATTTTGATGCATATTTAATAGTATTAAAATATTTTTTTTGGGCTGACAAATCACAAATGAAAAAATATAAGTTTGCATGTTACATTTTAAATTGATGTGATGGGATGAATACTTTAGATTTGATTTGGATTTTTATAATTGGTATGCCTACCATATTTTTGATTATATTTGCTTATATTGTCTATGTTGGACATAATAATTTCAAATTTCTTAAAAATGAATTCCAAAGGCAAGCTGATAAAAGAGGAGGATATTATAATCCAAAAAAAAGAGGATCGCAATCTTTTACTTTTCCTTACAAAAATGCAGAATTCAAGGTAGTTTTTGTTCCAGCAGGCAGATATGCTGCCTCAGAACTATGGGTTTTTACTGGTTTGGATTTTTCAGTTAATGAAGAATTTTATATTTTTAATGAATCCTTAAGTTCCAAATTTAGGAAAAAAATCGGGTTTCAAGATATTGAAATTGGTGACTTTGAATTCGATGAAAATTATATTGTAAAAACTTCAAATTCTTCATTTACTAGGGATATTTTGAAAAGTAGAATAATTCAGAAAATACTTGGGATAAAAAAGTATAAACCAAGTGTTTCAGTGGAAAATAATGTATTGAGGTGTTGGATTTCAGGCATTTTAAAAGAAAGTAGTGAATATGATAGAATTATTGGTATTGCTTTGGAATTATATGATAATCTTGAAGAAAATAAAGGTAATTTTAAAAAATCCAGTGTTATTAAAAGCTCGGACTCCCAAAAGTATTTTTCTGAAAAGAAAAAAAATATTCTACGATATAGGATTATTAAGATAGCTATTCCATTAATACTAAGTTCATTATTTATTATTAGTTTTTTGATTAATTATGGTTTTATTGATTTTGGCAGTGATAGCAAAAATAATGAATTTTTAACACCTGAAAAAATTATTGAAAATCCCCAAAAATACTTGAATAAAACCCAAAGAGTCTTAGGCATGTATTTTCCAAATTGGGGCTCAACTAATGATAAATATTTTTTTGATCCTGGCACTATTTTAGATTATTTGCTTATCGAGTTTGAAGAATCAATTAATGAAGTAAGTTTGGGTAAAGGAGATTATTATTTTATGACTGGGCTAGTATATCAACCTAGTAATGAGTCTGATATTTATATAAAAGTTACAAAAGTTGAGCTTTATAGAGATTTTGAATATCCTGAATGAATAACTACTATTTTTTAAGTGATTCTATATGTATCATACCAGTAAAGAGATTTTGACTTGTATCTGGTAGTAAAAAATAAATTTTCTATCTGTTGAATTAAAAATACTCGAAAATTATTACCTATAATCACATAACCTTTCTATATGTACAACAATAGTCGATAATTTTTAATATATGTTTTACTATAGTAATACTATGGTGATATATTGACTTCTGTTAATGTAAAGATA
>CAZKQS010000077.1:0-5926 GCA_964554985.1 uncultured Thermoplasmatales archaeon
AAGAAAATCTATTAGTTTCATAGAGTCTTTTTTACTCCCGAGTTTCTTATTTGAACTAATCGATCTAATATGCTTAAAAATTTTTTTATATTGAATTTCTCCAATCCAAAGAGGCCCTACATCTTTTTTAATCTGTTTTAAACCTATTTTTTCACCTGGTTTAATATTTTTTACTTGTGAGATTGTATCATTAGCCTTATATGTATTTCTAAAAACTCTAACATAACACCTAAAATAATGATCTGTAACATAGGAAATAAGGGGCATAATCCCTTTCTCGTGCCTTGCTGCAGATCTAGCAAATGAACCCATTAAGATTCTCATACCAACTTCCTTCATAGATACGCCATGAAATGGTTCAGCATCATATCTTCTTCTACAAACCTTATTATAAACTCCGCAGAGTGTTGCAGTATCAGTAGCAGTAAAGGAAATCACTCCGTTGTGTTTTATGCTTCTGATGCTTGAATCAAAAAAATAGACAGGTGAACCAAAAGGATCAATATCAATATAGTCAAATTTATCAATAGATAGAAGAGCGTTTAATTCAGAGTTTACTGGAAAAGCATTTTCTAGATTACAATTTTTAACATTTTTTTTGATTAATTTATATGCGTTTTTATCCCAATCGTTTAAAAAAACCTTGAAATCACCATCAACTTCATTAGCAATTCTAACTCCTCTTATACCAGATGAAGAAAGGCCATCAAGAATTTTCAATGGATGTTTGATATCTTTTATTAACCATTCAACAAAAGCAATAGAGAGATCTCTATTTAGTTCCATAGTCGGATTATAAAAAGGAATACCGCTTTTTTTTGTACCTGGTCCTTTTTTCTTCTCTTTTTTTACATGTACAAAAATATCGGTTGAGCCTTCAGTAATTTTTTTTAAAAAATCTGTATTGGTCATAGTTAAAACAATGGAGGCAGTTTTTCTTCCATAATTTTTTCGATTTTATATGGTAAAAGATTTCTATTAACTGGTGTTACCTCAAGTATTCTCATATCATCACGTCTTCTAACATCTTGAAGTAGTGGAGTTCGAGATTTTTTATGAAGTGTAACCATAATTGGTTTGTCTGAATCTAGAGCCTCAATTACCATATCACAGAACTTTTCAGAAAGCATCTCCATTTTACCGATTTCATCAATGATAATTATGTTTACATTTTCATCAGAAATTGCCTTTTCAATAGCAGGAAGAGCAATTTTATCAAGTGCCTCTATATCTACTCCATAGTCTCCAACACTTTCTCTGAAATCAAAGTCTTTATGAGCAAAAACCTCTTTTTCACCAGTGGTCCAGTTCTTTACATAAAAACCTACTCTCTTTTTTTTCTTTAATACTGGTTCAGTGATTATACCTGCAACTACATAACCGTGGTCTTCAAGAGATTTAATGATCTTTCTAAGAGTACTAGTCTTTCCAACACCGGGCATTCCGGTGATACCAATCTTGGGGATATCGTCCATAACAGCGACATGTAATGCATTTGTTGTTTAGAAACCTTTTCGTTGTTCTTTTGTAAAAATTTCTTTTAAAAAAGGGCCAATAAATGAATAAATACAGACACCTATAAGAAGAAAAATAGTTAAAAAGTTATAGAAAAATCCAAAAAAGATACTTATAAATATTAAAATTGCTGCTACAGCGTTTATATACCGGCTTGGTTTTGGAAAGGTAATATTTGATGCCATAGCTGCACCAATAATAATTACAACAGGCAGAATTAAAATAAACTCTATTTTAACATAGGAAAGAACTAAGATAATAATTGTACTAACAGATGCAGGCAGACCAATAAAGAGTTTTTTTTCTTTCATAATATTAAAAGAGGCAAGTCTTACAAAACCAAAGAAGACAAACAATAAAATTGCAAAAAGTAGATAGATATGCCTTGAAATATTAGATGTTACTAAACTAAGATAACTAACATAAACAAATAGAGAAGGTGCAACTACAAGAGTTGTTACATCTGCCATAGCTTCAAGATATTCTCCGATATCGCTTTTACCAAATCTTCTTGCAATAATTCCATCAAGCCCATCAGCAAGAAGCCCCAGTAAAATAAAACTAAAAGAAACATGAAGTCTTAAATCAATACTATCTATCAAACTTGAAAAAAGAACTATTATTGAAAAAAAACCAAAGAGAGCATTTGTTATGCTTAAAAAATCAGCTACAGATAATATTTTAAGCATGGTTTTTTCCAAAATTCTTCCTCCTCTAAACTTTTCTTTAATTATTTTTTACCAGTTATTTTCTTAAAAAACTTTTCCAATGGTCCATTTCTTTTATGTAGATCAACTAAGCAGTATATTTCATCAAGGATTTCAGGGATAATTTTTACAACAATTAAAAGCAGTACAATTAATGCAACTAAGGACCCACCTTTTGCTATATAGTTATGTGCAATATTAAAATCAGTAATATTTTTAACAGTTAGAAATGCAACCATAGCATTTCTTAAAAGGTTTAAAAAATAAACAGGTAGGATAGTAATTACAAGTCCAATTATTCTTCTTTTCATATCTATTTTTGGTAAGGCACCAATCATTCCAACAAATATTACAAAAGATTGAATTGCAGTACAGGCAAATATGATTGTAACTGCATATTCGCCATTATAATAGAGCGGTGTACCAAATACTCCAGGATTTCCCACTGTTACATTTCCGATTAATAAATCTAAAACAAACCCACTTTGTTTTGCTACTTCATAGATAAGGGATACAGCAAGAGGGCTTTTTTCAATACCAAAATATATAATTCCTGCTATAGCTGATGCGCCAGCTATCCAGTTAAGACAACTTATGGTTTCATTTCTTTTCAGAGAAAACCACTCGTGATACGCAATATACATTAAAACAAAAACACCAATTATGCATATCACAGCATTTACAAGGTCTCCACCTTCACTAAAATATAGATGAGAAGGTTGAGCGGCCCAATAAAAAGAAAAAACTGTCCAGCCAGATATTTTTAACCACTGTGAATAATTTTTATTTTTTAAAATAAATCCAGCAAACAAAAGAATTAAACCAAGAAACAAAGGTATCTGAATGATTGTTTGAAGATTCTCTGATGGATAAGGATAAACAAAATACCCAATTATTAAAAATAAGACTGGTAAAACAAGAAATATAAATGAAATATCTAAATTAATCTCAGTGTTTTTTTTCATATCTACTGTTTTTCCATATAAAAAAAATGTTTAATAGGATTATGATAAACCAATCATATTCCCTATTGTTTGAAGTCCGAATTGTCTGTCCCACATAATAAGAATTAGTCCAACTAGTGCCATAAGAGTAAACCAAACCCAGTAAGTATATACAATTTGGTCGATTTTTAACCTAGCAATCGCAACTCTTACAAGTGTAACTGAGAATAGTATTACAATGAATATTTTCAGCAAATAAAATACTATGTCAAGCCCTATTCCTAAAAATCCTTCTACGCCAATTATTGGTGATAGATTCCAGGGGAAAAACAAGGCTACAACAAGTGTTGCCATAACTATTGTTTTTACTCCATCAGCCATGTAAAAAATGCCTAAGTTTCTACCACTGTATTCAGTAAAAAGCCCTCCAGCAATCTCTGTTTCAGCTTCAGGTGAATCAAATGGTATTTTTGATAGTTCAGCGGGTGTTACAAGTAATAAAACGAATAGTAATATCCCGGCACCAACGAACCCTAATAATCCAACTGAAACCCAAATTGGGTTAGCTGTAATTGTCGTAATACTAAACACATGTGGTAGGCTCTCTCCGACTGTGGGGCTGCCTAAAAGCCATGCAAATGAAACAATTATAATTGCCAGTGGAAATTCATAGGCAATCATAGTGGCCATTTCTCTTTGTGCACCAACTGTAGCATATGGGCTGCCACTTGCAAAACCACCTATTACCATTGCTAGAGATGGAATTATTAATAGATACAAAATAAGAATTAGATCGCCATAGGCTGTACCACCAACAAGACCTCCGGCTAAAGGATCAAATCCTCCAATTGGTAAGTAGAGAAGTAATGCAATCGATGCAATAAGACCTACAACTGGTGCAAGATTAAAGATCCATGGTATACCATTTTCTGGAACAATGTTTTCTTTTGTAAATAGTTTTCTTACATCTCTGAAAGGCTGGATTATTGGTGGACCTATTCTACCTTGCATATGAGCTGAGATCTTTCTGTCAATACCTTTATAGATTAGACCAAAGAATATTCCAAATAAAGCTAGAGCTAATGTTCCAAATATAATTGATATCAATGGTAATAAGATTTCTTCAAAGTTCATTTAGATCACCCCAAAAATTAAGAATAATACACCCATGATTATTACAAACCAAAGAATGTAATCATTAACACATCCATTATGCATTTTTTCTAAAACTTTATAGAACCATTTAAGTGACTCAGTAAAACCCCAGTAGACATTTTCTCCTTTTATATGCATTTGTTCTTTAGGATACTCTTTGTTACCTGATAAAAAGGCTTGAGTTTGATCTGTACCTTTCTTATAGTTTTTATTTCCAAAACCTCTTAGAACATATATTACTAAAAATGCTATTACTAGAATAGTAATGAGAACAAGTGGATTCCAGAAACCATTACTTGTATCAAGAGTTCTTGTCAATTCGTTGATAAATTCAAACATATTAGATTCCACCTCCTAAAATAGCATTAATGTATCCATCGGGATTAGTGAGAGCATTAACAGCTGGTTCAACGATATTATTTATCACTAGATCCGGAAACAGACCAAAGAAAATTATCAAAAACGCAATCACTCCCATTGAAACTAGCATCGTAGTTGGTACTTCTTTTACTTTTTCTAGACTTGGTAGTTTTGGACCCATAAATACAGCATAAAGTACTTTTACAAACACTGCAAGTAGCATAATGCTTGCTAATATTGCAATAATTGCAATTATTGGGTTTATTTGATAAGTTGATTGGTAAATAATCAATTTTGATGCAAAACCATTTAAGGGTGGAAGACCAGATGCAGCAAAAAGACCGATTAAGAAAAAGACAGTAGTATACTTCATTTTACGTGAAAGACCGCCTAATTTGTTAATAGAAGTTTCTTTAGTTGCATAGTACACGGCTCCTGCAACTAAAAACAATAAACCTATGTCAAGAGCGTCATTAAAAATATGAAATACTCCACCAGTAAGAGCCCATTTTCCAGATGCTGACATTTGCATAGTTACTCCTCCATCGTTACTTATAAAAGTAGTAATCGCAGTTCCAACAGCTATAAGCATGTAGCCTATTTCAGCAACTGCTGCATATGCAATCATACGTTTGAAATCATTAGATTTAAGCGCCATAAATACGCCGATAATGATTGTAATAATTGCAAGTATAATTAGCGATATTCCTATCAAAAGACTTGGTGTGATTTCAACAGTTCCAACTGTTTTTAGAACATTTAACATCTGTTTTCCATAGATAGTAAATGTAACTCTGAAAATAGCATATAAACTAGCAAGAGTTGTTCCAACAATTACAACTGTTGCTGAAGATGGAGCGCCGCTATATGCATCAGAAAGCCACATATGCATAGGAGCAATAGCAGCTTTTAAAGCTAGTGCTGAAATAAGCAAAGCAAAAGCTATTTTATCAAGAAGTCCAAGACTTATGTTATTAGCAATAACAGCCATGTTTAAAGCATTGTATTGACCATAGAAAAGGGCTACAGCAAATAAAACCATGAGTGCACCGATACTGCTTATTACAATATATTTGAATGCAGCTTGGATTGAGTTTTTCTTATGATTCCAAAAAGCAATTAATGCTGCTGATGCAATAGATGTTATTTCTAAAAAGACAAAGAAGTTAAACAAGTCACCAGTGAGAACCATACCAAGCATACCAACAGTCATAAGAAGAATCAAAGTATAGTACTTATCTAGTC
>CAZKQS010000078.1:0-5884 GCA_964554985.1 uncultured Thermoplasmatales archaeon
GAAGATATTATTGGGCTTTGGATCAATAGCAATATTGCAAAAACTATTATTATTTTATTTATATTGTGTCTTAATTTCATTTTTTCCCTGCCATTATTATTATTAGTTTATTATATATATAAACTTTGCTTTATTTACTATCAACTCTTTAACAATTGTTAATTAGATTAGCTATTTAAATCATTTGTTTAAGAGGGATAGCAAGTATACTATTCAAACTTTATATACAAAAATTATATAAAAAATTTTGTATTTATTTTGATAAAAAGAGGTAAAAACTATTACAAATATATTTTTTTAATTGATTTTTTTAAAAAAAATTAGATAAGGAATTAAAAAATTCCTTATTTTTTCCTTCTCCCAATTACGATCATCAGAGCAATCAATAAAACAATTGCTGCAAAGATGATAATTAGGAAGTATTCCTCAAAAATTGATGCAGGTTCTCTTTTATTTGGATAGCCTTTCGATCCAAAAGGCATATGGCCGTCAAACTCAGCATCTTCATCATATTTTAGGGCCTCTGTATCTTCTTTAGTCCAAAAGTTATTTGCACTATATTCTGTACCAGGCACATAGGGTCTTAGATCAGGGTCGCCAAAGAAACAAACGTTTTGTTTGTTATCAGCACCCCATTGAGGCGGCTCAGTTATATACATTATTCCAACATGAGAAATACTTTTAACAAATGCATCACCAATAGTTTCACCACGAGCAATGTTTCTTGGGACAAACTGTTGCCAGACTGTATACCATGATGTAGCCCAAGGGTCGATGATTTGAAAGACAGATCCATGTCTAACAAAAGTAAGATGCAGATACTTATTAGCAACAAGACATGCACTGTTGATAATTCCAACAGAATGTAGATTATCAATAGCCTCATCTATTTCATATCCATCATAAGTAGTAGTAGCAACCCTGTTCATCAATACACTGTTTATAACACCGTCATAATAGTCCTCTGGGTCCATCCATGGAAATACGGTTTTAACTAAAGGAAGCCTACTGATCAAATCAAGAATAGGTTTTTTTGCAAGACCATAATCAAGTGCCGTTCCAAAAACACCATGACCTGTAAGACCTTTACCCGTAGGGTTACCAAAAAGCATTGGTATTACACCATACATCTCCATAGTTAATGTATCAGGTTCCTCGGTTGAACCAAGATACCATTCATATCCTCTCCAAGGATTCTCTTCGTGAACAACGTTACTTTCAGGATTCCAGAACTCTAAATTACCGGTACCCCCGGAAGCCAGACCATGTGTAGAAATAACCCATAATATTACACCTTCATTCAAATTACTTGTAACAGCGTCAAAATTAGTTGAATAAACGTTTTCATATCCTCCTTTTTCTAAATAGAAGGGAATAACCTCTGTTGTAGTAAAATCAGGGAAATAACAACCATCTTTACCAGGTACAACACCGTCATCAATAGGTTCAAAAGTAATTGACTCTCCAGGGATCATGCCATCGATACATTTGTATTTCCATCCATAGTATTTACTTGCACGCTCATTAAAATGATGGTTATAACATAAATAAAGCTGTAAAACAGGGTTTTTAAAATTCTCTTTTTCTTTTTCATTAACTCTTAAACCAAGCTTAGACCACCATGGAAACCTTCTAGCACTTTCACTACCGCTTTGTAGTTCTACACCATTTGGGTCTGTACCTGGATTAACAAATATCAACTCAGGATAAAAAACACTTCTAGAAATCCAGTAGCTAGTATCAACAGGCGTTCCAAAGAATCTACCTGATTTTGCTTTTCCAAAAAACACTCTATCCCAAGGTGTACCAATATCATATTGATCAGCAACAGTGATCATGGTTTCCATTACCTCTTCTTCATCTGTATCATACCCTATTTTATCAAAAAAGTTATACGCTCTTTTACCAGTAAGATACATCTCTGCTACTGATGGGAGAGTAAGACCATTGGGATACCTTTTCCAAAATTCAGTGTGCCAAACAACAGCTGATGAAAGTTCAGGGTGGTTATCTACAATAATAACAGGGCTACCGTGTTGAGCAGCTATATATGCTGCTGGGCCAATAAAATAAGCACCTTCTTTTTCACCAATAGGTAGACCTTTTTCTTCAGAATAATAATATGTCCAAGGATCAATAGTTGAAATAATAATATCATTTTGGCCTGTAAGATCCTTCATTTCTCTATAAAATTTTTCAAGGTCTTTGTAATGTTTTTTTACAGATGCAATAGAGTTCAATGAGTCATAAACCTCTTTTTTTAGGTTAGATCCAATATCTAATAAATATATATCTTTAACACCAAGTGTATAAAGTGCCTTTTTTGTTTCATCTAAAACCTCTGAGTCTTTTGTATATATCAATGGTGCATTTAATTGGCTTGCAAGAACTGCTCCTTCAGTCGCAGAAGTTAATGAATCTCCTTTTTCTTTTGAAAAACCTTGTTTCCATGAATATTCAATCTCAAAATCTACAGGGCTGTCAATATTTTCCATTGAAAAAACACATAAAGAATATTTTTCCCCATCCAAGCATTCACCTAGTTGATCGAGTTTTAGTTCTTGATATTCGACATCTTCTTCAGAAGAAGATAAGACCTCTTCGCCACCTGGTCCAATAAGGGAAAGACCAAGGTTTAGATTTGGATCATCCCATGTTAATTCAAAAGTAGCGTTTCTACATCCGTATGGTGGATTTTCTGGTAGATCAATATTTTTTCCTGGAAACATGCTTATATCTACTTTATATTCTGTATCTCTTATGTTTTTTAGAGCATCTAATATCGAGCCGTATCTTCCAAGAGTCAAAGGGCCTAGACTGCGAGTTTTTGTTTCAACATTTGTTTCATCTTCATTTCCCATATGTGTAGGAACATCAGTTACTGCTAGTTGCCAATCTCCTTCTTCATAGACATAGCTTTCAGCTTTCTCAATGTCCATACCACTCATCTGGTTCCAGCCAAATGTTGCAGCAACTTCCATCATTTCTCCCTCATGTTCACAAAATAATTCTAGATTTGGATCGCCCGGTGGAACTGTAATATTAACAAGTGTACCACTTAGTGCAAAATAATAACAAGGATACCAAAGACGGCCCTTTAAGTATTTATATCCACTTGGTACAGTAAACTCTCTGAACTGAGGTGTTATTTGATTGACCTGATTTACGGTATATCTCTCTGTTATTATCTCAGATGCATCAAGTTTATCTTCTAATTTATTAGAGTAGGTATAATCTGGTTTTTGAAATTCTTCATCAATTACAGCAACTACTGCTTTATTGCTATATGACCATTCTTCTAAGGCGATATCACTACTGATCTTATATGGGTCTTCTCCTGTAATTTCTTTTGTTTCTTTTGCATTCCATTCTTTTGTTTTTTGTTTATCTATGTTTATGAGGGTCTTTTGATCAAGTTCTCCGTTACAATATTCCATCCAATCTTCCATAAAATAATTTAGACCTTGACGTGCATTGAATGTCCTTTCCTTGTTTTCTGTAAAAACATATTCGTCCTGGTAAAATAGTAATGGATTAGAGATTAATTTGTCTTGATGTAAAAATATTGAACTAGGTATTGCTGCTAAATATGAGTAATCATCAATTAGACTTTCTTCATCATATCTTACCATAGTTACCTTTTCAACTGGTACTAATGGCTTATATGACGGTCCTTTTTTGTTTCCAAGTTTTTCAAAATCTGTTTGTTTTTCTCCGATTGCAGTGCCGACTATGCCTGTACTAAGCATAATAAAAATTGTGGCAGTGGCAATAATTTTTTTATAAAAACGAATTTTTTTCCTCTTCATTTTAAAACCTACTTATATATTATCTACTACTATTTATAGACGTAGCTATATATTAATTTATTTATATCGTCTCTAATTTTATCTAATTTTTTTACGGCACAAATCAATACTAATATCTTACATTTCAAATATATGTTAAAATAAAAACTAAAATTGCTATTAGTTTAAACAACCCTAGGGTAAGTTATTTAAAACAAAAGCTTTAATCACTAAATTGTTGACACAACTTAATACAACTCAAAACAAAATTTTCAAAAATGCTGGAAATAATAATAGTAGTCTATGTGCTCTCTGTAGAGGAACTAAACTACTATGTGGAAAATCCAGATGTCCAGTTATCTTAAAGTTTTATTCAAAAAATAAATACAAAAAAAAGATTGATACATTAAAAATAGGCGGATCTTCACCGCCTAGTGTATTTATTGGTAGAGTAGGCTACCCGAAGGTGTCAATTGGGCCAATGATCCCGCCTGTTATGGGTGATACTTCTGAAATTGATACACCAGAACTTTGGCTAAATAAATCAATAGATGAAATAGTTGATTTTAGAACAATGCTTGTTAGAGGTAAATATACTGTAGATATATATGATGTTGAAAGTACAAACAAGATAGTTGAATATACAAAAGAACTAGCCCTATCTAAAAACAGTGTTTTTACTGAAGCAATATTTAGTAAAAAACCACGTGGAAAAATTTCCTTTTATGATGAAGTTCAACCCCACGGGCCATCAGCACCAATAAAAAAATTTGATATAACAAATCCAAAATATGAACAAAACATCGAAAAAGCATATTATGATACAGATCTTAAATCAAAAAATGCTGTTTTAAATCTATACAAAAATAATGTTAGTATCACAAAAATTAATAGATCTTTTAGTGTTGGTGCATTTGGTGTTAAAAAATATAGAAGGTTTGTTCCAACACGCTGGAGTATAACCGCTGTTGATTCAACAATTGGAAAGGAACTTAGAGAAAAAACAAAGACATATCCCTGGATAAACGATTTTAGGATTTATAGTCTTAATCAATTTGACAACCGCTGGATTATTTTTATGTTTCCATCAGAGTGGCAGTATGAACTAATTGAAGCATGGTACCCAAACACAACCTGGAATCCATATGGTAAAAAAATATCGATGTTTAATAGCTATGAGTTTTACGAGGGAAGAAAGAATTATGCTGAAATAGGGGGATGCTATTATGCAGCAAGACTTGCAGTTAATGAACTACTAAATAAAGAAAGAAGACAAGCCGGTATTGTAATATTGAGAGAAGCTCATCCTGGTTACATTATGCCTGTCGGCGTGTGGAATGTTAGGGAAAGTGTGCGAAAGGCGTTAAGAGAACCTTGCAATAAATTTGATACTTTTGATTGTGCACTTAATTTTGTAAAAACTGAGATGGATATATCAATAACGAGGTGGATTAAAAATAGTGCTGTTCTTAAAAACAAGATGTATCAAAAAAGACTTGAGGATTTTATTAAATGAAAATAACTGAAGTTAAATGTAAAACAGCTCTATCTAAATCAAGACTTCCAGGTCTTGATTATAGTTTAAATCCCTATAAGGGATGCTCCCATAATTGTGCATATTGTTATGTTCCAAATGTAATGAGGATACCAAGAAAAAAGTGGGGAAAATTTGTTGATGTTAAAACTAACATTCCAAATATTTTGTCACGGGAACTAAAGAAAAAACAAAGAGGGATCGTTGGTGTGTCTACTGTAACTGATCCATATCAACCAGTTGAAAAAAAATACAAGCTTACAAGATTTTGTTTGGAGCAACTTTTGATGCATGATTTTCCAGTTCATATTCAAACAAAATCAGATCTAGTAACTAGAGACATTGATATTATACAAAAGTTTTCAAATGCTGAAGTTATGTTTTCAATTGGAACAATCAATGATTTGGAGAGAAAAATTCTAGAACCAAATTCTTCAACAGTCAAAGCTAGGCTGGATGCAATGAAAAAAATTTCAGAAAATGGAATTAAAACGAGTGTTTTCTTTGGACCAATTTATCCAAGAATAAATAAAAATAACATTGAAAAAATTGTTAATGTTTT
>CAZKQS010000079.1:0-5810 GCA_964554985.1 uncultured Thermoplasmatales archaeon
CAAAATTCATTGATTCACAAAAAATTGAAATTCAAGAAAATCCTGAGGGTCTTCGTGGTGGTGCTCAACCTGAGCGTATAAGTGTTTATTTGGAAGATGATCTTGTTGGTGAGATAGCTCCTGGTGATAGGGTCATTGCTAATGGTATCCTTCATTCTATGATGAGAAGGCGTGGAACATATAAGCTTACTGCGTTTGCAAAATCCATGGATGCATCAAGCCTTGAAACCCAGGAATATGCTTTTGAAGAAGTTGAAATCAGTTCTGAAGATGAAGAAGAGATTTTAAAAGTTAGTAAAGATCCAAAAATTTATGAAAAAATGCGTGCAAGTATTGCTCCAACGATCTATGGGATGGACATTGAAAAAGATGCATTGATTTTACAGCTTTTTGGTGGAACACCTAAAGAGATGCCTGATGGAACACGCATTCGTGGTGATATCCATGCTTTGTTTGTTGGTGACCCTGGTACTGCTAAGTCTCAGATGCTTACTTATATGGCAAAGCTTTCACCTCGCAGTGTTTATGCATCTGGTAAAGCATCTTCAGCTGCCGGTCTTACTGCTGCAGCAGTCAGAGATGAATTTGGTGAAGGGCAGTGGACTCTTGAAGCAGGAGCTTTAGTTCTTGCTGATATGGGAATAGCTTGCGTTGATGAAATTGATAAGATGACTGATCAAGATAGAAGTAGTCTTCATCAAGCTATGGAGCAGCAGGAGATATCTGTTGCTAAAGCTGGGATTAATGCAACTTTAAAATCACGCTGTGCAATCCTTGCTGCTGCTAATCCAAAGCTTGGAAGATTTGATGAATTTATTCCAATGCATGAACAGATCAATATGCCTCCAGCTCTTATTTCTCGTTTTGATCTAATTTTTTCGATTCTTGATAGGCCAAACAGAGGAAGAGATACTGATCTAGCAACCCATATTTTAAATACTCATAAAGCAGGTCAAGTCACGGAAAATATAAAACGATCTAAGAAAACCAAGTTTTCAAATAAAGAAAAAGATGAACTCATTAAAATTATTGAACCTGTGTTAACACCTGATTTTTTACGTAAATATGTTGCATATGCTAAAAGACATATTTTCCCTGTTATGACCGATGAAGCACTTGAGTTAATAAAAAGTTATTATGTTGATTACAGGAATTCCTCTGAAGATGCTGTAACTTTTACTCCTCGTCAGCTTGAAGCATTTGTTCGTCTTGCTGAGGCTAGTGCTAAGATTAGACTTAGCGAAGTAGTTGAAATTGAAGATGCTAAAAGATCAATATATGTTATTGAGCAGTATTTACGCAGGGTTGGTATGGATAAGGAAACAGGAAAAATCGATATCGATATAATAGCTACTGGAATCAGCCATTCTCAGCATGACCGCATGCGTAATATCATGGATATTGTTCAGCGTTTAAGTTCTGAATCAAAAGATGGGAACGCTGCTCGTACTGATATAGTTCGTGAAGGAGAGATCGCGGGTCTTGAATCTAGTAAGGTTGAAGAAGCATTAGATAGACTCAAACGTAATGGGCAGATCTATGAGCCAGTACATGGTAAATATAAGATAACTGAGTATTAAAAAATGTTAAAGCTTTGGTGAATTAAGTTTTCCCACTGCTTTTTTTATGTTGTTTTCTGAGTTTTTACCTATTTCATCAACTATATAATCTGTAAATTTTGTTCTAATATCGTTCCAGTTAAGAGTAGTTACTCCAAAATCATGTCTTTTTTTACCTGTTTTTGCCTTATATATACCTGGCATCATTTGTCTAGTGTCTGCGTTATCCATATGCATAACATAGTTTTTTTTAAGAGTCTTTTTTTCTAGAACAAAAATTTCAAATTTTCTGTTGAAATATTTGAATTTATTGTCCCTATCATAGTATCTATATTCTAAAAGATAGTTTTTGTTTATTGGAATTGTTCCTCTATCCATGGTACATCCTCATAAAATGGTATTATAAAATTAGTTATAAGACTTTTTGATTTTTTTTTATTTATAAAAAATTTGGTTAGGTAAAATAAATAAAAAAATAGAAAAAAAGTTTAGGATTTTTTAATCCAAATAATAACTTGGTGGGTTTGGTTCAGGTTTTAAGCCCTTTCTTTCTCTTATTTGAGTAATTATATCTTTTTGCAAATTCTTAGGCATTGGTTCAAAACCTAGGTTTTCAGTGTTCCATAGAACTCTTCCACCTGTAGCACTTCTAATTGATGAAGCAAATCCAAACATTTCAGAAACTGGCGCCTTTGAGTCAATGTTGATACTGTCCTTTTCTGTGACCATATCTTTTACTTCAGCCCTTCTCTGATTAAGTTCTCTGCTTGCGTCACCCATAAGTTCCTGTGGTGTGCTTATGAATACCTTTTGCATCGGCTCAAGTAAGATTGGTTCAGAAATCATAATGGCACCATATATTGCGTTTCTAGCAGCAGGAATTACTTGAGCAGGTCCTCTGTGAATTGCATCTTCGTGAAGTTTTGCATCAACTAGTTTTATAAATAATCCTTGACATGGTTCATCAGCAATAGGTCCACTCTTCATGACTTCGTCGAATGCTTCCTTTATAAGTTCTCTAGTTTCATGTAGATATTGAATTCCTTTTGTGACATCTGCTATCATATTTTGGCCATGTACTGCAAAAACTCCCTTTGCTTCTTCTTTACTAAAACCAAGTTCCTTAAGCTGTTTTGCAACTTCGTTTTTATGTTTTTTAACATTTTCAGGAATGTCATTGTTTTTAAGTGCTGTTACTATTTTTTCTGGGAGGGGCTCTACTTCTATATAGAACCTATTATGTTTGTTTGGTGACTTTCCTTCAAATTTTTGAGGACTTTTCTTAGATATGGATTCACGGTATACAACAATTGGTTCAGATGTAATAATGTCAAGTCCATAATCATTTTTAATTCTGTATTCAGTAATTTCCAAGTGAAGTTCACCCATACCACTCATCAAATTTTCACCTGTTTCCTGGTTGATATTTACTTGGATAGATGGATCAGCCTTAGATACACTTCTTAAAACTTCAATTAGTTTAGGTAGGTCTTTAGTGTTTTTTGCCTCAACTGCAACTGTTACAACTGGTTCAGATACATGAACTATTCTTTCAAATGGTTCAGCGTCAGGGTCATCGGTTACTGTGCTTCCTGCTATTGCGTCTTTTATTCCAGTTACAGCAACAATATTTCCTGCTGATACAAAATCTACAGGTATCTTATCTATTGCGACCATAACATTTACTTGTTGCACACGGTTCTTATTAGGCATACCTACGACATATACTTCTTGACCTCGTTCAATTTTACCAGAGTACATTCTTCCTATTGCTAACTCTCCAGCATGCGGGTCAAGAATAATTTTAGTAACCATTAATGCTAAAGGACCATTTTCTTTACATTCGATCATACTTTTACCAAGTTCAGTTTGGTCGTCACCTCTCCAAATATGAGGGATTCTGTATTTTTGTGCGACATCTGGACTTGGCAAGTGATCAATAACCATATCTAGAACTACTTGATGTATAGGTGCTTTTTTAGCTAGTTCTTTTTGTTTGTTTTGCTGACAGTGTTCATAGATATCTTTGAAAGTAATACCTGTTTCTTTCATATATGGAACAGATATTGCCCAGTTATAGTATGCTGAACCAAAGGCTACTGTACCATCCTCTGGTTTTGCATTCCATTCGCCTTTGAATTCTTCAGGTAGAACCTTGTTTAAAAGTTGATTATATTTTGTAATAATCTTTGCAAATTTTTGCTGCATCTCTTCAGGTGTGACCTTTAGTTCGTTGATTAATCTATCAACTTTATTGATAAATAAAACTGGTTTAACTTTTTCACGCATAGCTTGTCTAATTACTGTTTCAGTCTGCGGCATAGCACCTTCTACTGCACAAACTACTACAACACAACCATCAACAGCACGCATAGCACGAGTTACATCACCGCCAAAATCAACGTGGCCAGGTGTATCTAAAAGATTAATTAAATACTCATTATCTTCAAATTCGTGGACCATTGATGCTGAAGCAGTATTAATTGTGATGCCTCTGTCTTGTTCTTGGCCTTCATAGTCAAGTACAAGCTGTTTACCGGCTAGATCCTCACTCATCATTCCGCATCCGGCTAATAGATTGTCTGAAAAAGTAGTTTTGCCATGATCAATGTGTGCGGCAACCCCTATATTTCTAATTCTTTTTAACTTATTCATTAAATTTTTTGCCTTTGCAATATTGTCTTCTTTTCGGCCCATTTATACACTCCTTTGAAAGTATTTTTCTATATAATCTTTTTATAAATATTTTAAAGAATCTAACGTGCTGATTTGGCGACACGTTCTATGTCGTTTTTCTTTCCAACTGAATATGAATCTAGATCATTTTTGCTTGCTTTGATCAGTTCATCAGCAAGGCATTGTTCCATACGTTTCTTATTTTTCTTTGTTGCATTAACTGTACCTATTGCAATATTTCTTATTGCTATATCAAGTCGTCTTTGCGGTGCTACATCTACTGCTTTTGGAACTGAAATCCCTCCAAATCTAAGTCTTGTTGTTTCTTCTTTTGGTGCAGCATTTTGAAGAGCATTAATTAAAACTTGCATTGGGTTAGTCTTTGTTTTTTTATCAATTATTTCAAATGCATCTCTTACAACTTTGTAGGACTTAATTTTTTTACCATTGTATTTTTGCGTTCTCATTATGTTATTTATCAATCGTTCTACAACTGGTACCTTTGATTTTGCAAACATTTTATTTGCAAATTTACCACCTAGATATATGTTCTCTGTGTCTAGATTCATGTATTTTTCTAGACCTCTGTCTTCAACTTTTAGTTCGCTATCTTCGTATTTTTCCAGTACAGGAAAAAAATTGTTTGCCTTTGAAACTTTTTTTTCTGCCATATTATCTTCTCATTGCTTTTTCTACTTTACCTTTGATCATTTGTTCTAGTGATATATCATTTACTTTGATTACTTTAAAGCGAACACCTGGGATATCTCCATATGATCTACCCATACGTCCGCCGATTCCTTCGACCATGACTTCGTCATGCTCATCAATAAAACTAATAGCATTATTACCTGGTGCAAAAGCTGTGATTTGTCTACCATTCTTTATTAATTGAACTTTCACGCATTTCCTGATTGCAGAATTAGGCTGCTTTGCTTCGATTCCTACTTTTTCGATAACTATTCCTCTGGCTTGTGCTGTGCCTTCCAATGGATCTGCTTTTTCTTTTAAATGTAGGACACGTTTTTTGTAGTGTCTATCATTCCATAGCTGTTTTTTTCTCGCATTTTTTAGTTTTCTAGCTGCATTAATTCCTTTACCCAATTTTATTCACCTGTTATGATATAGGAGTAAGGCAGTATGTACTTTTAATATTTAAATCCTTATGTTCATTATTTTGTTGTGTCTTTTTGTTCATTAGTATCTCATATTTGTCATTTTTACACAATTGAGGTTTTTTCACAATACGTTTAAATAGGGCTAGTTAGAAAAGTATTGCTATAAACCAAGGAAAAGAAATTGGTTTGGTGGTGAAAGAAGATATGAGAAAGGTATTGTTAATATTTGTATTGTTTGTAAGTTTTTTTATGATAGTATCTGCTGGTGCAAATTCTGTTGTGGAATTAGATAGTCTTATCAAAAGTTCTAAATTATCTGAGGATAGAAGCGATAATGAGGGTACTGATTCTGGTGATGATCAAGGTGGTAATGATGATGATTCTGGTGATGATCAAGGTGGTAATGATGATGATGATGATGGTGATGGTAACGGTAACGGTGACGATGATGACGATG
>CAZKQS010000080.1:0-5793 GCA_964554985.1 uncultured Thermoplasmatales archaeon
GTTTTCATAATATCAATCTGTATTAAAACAATGAATTTAGTCTTTTTGAAAGAAAAACAGTTACATCTTTAAGCATTTTTTTATTATCCCAATTGTTAACGATTCTTTCTAGTTTACTTTTATCTTCATTTTCAAGTAATTTTACCCACCTAATAATATTTGGAACAGCTCTAGTAATATTATCGATAATAGTGATATCAGCTGTTTTACTAGTCCTAGATAATGGGTTTAAATCGATGGTAATGACCTTTTTACCCATGTTTTTTAGAGCCTTACAGCGATCTCCATCTTCAAGAGGAACAAGTAGTACATCAGAAGAAAAAATACCGTCTTTGTCACATATCCCTCTGTTATGTTCAAGACCCCGAATTCTAGCATCACCTCTAAAACCATATACCTTTTTAGCACCATTACTAGTTAATTTTTTACTAAGAACTTTCATCCTTTTTTCTGATCTATGAAAAAAATTAATTTCAAGTTTTGCATCTAAAAGATTGGTTAAATCAACACAATCTTTAGATGAAAGAGCAACAACATTGCCATTAACTGAAATAACAGGTTTTTTAGCAACAATCAAAGCAGCTGCTGCAACTTTTTCAGAATCATCAGCAATAGAAATAGTTTTTTCACCAATTAAATAATCAAAAGCCTCGCCCCTGCCATGAGCAATTAGCCCTGTTTCATGGATAAAACCTTTTTTTAAAGCATCTTTCATTTTTTCTCTAGTTTTAAGGGACTCATAACGGGGATGGCTTTTAGGTATATCAATCATAAAATCCTAAATGAAACTAAATATAAACAAACTATAAAACCCTTTTATAAAAAATAGAAAAAAAGTATGGAAAAAGTCTATCCATACATATTGGGCTGAGGGGCTTGTGTTGCCGAAACCATTGGTTTAGCTTGTTTGTGGAACTTCTGAAGTTGTTTTTCAATGCGTTCTGATTCCTCAAATAATGGTGTAACATTTATCTCAACATTAATGATGTTTGCCATAACATTTATTGCAGCAGCAGCTGCTCTAGCATCTGGATAATTAGGATGAGCCTCAGCAAGAATAGATACAACATCAAATTTTGATTGTTTACCAAGATTCAGAAGAACACCTGACACACCAGCTATAATTCCATTTTTAAACTGAGGTATTTCTTTTGAAACAAGATTATTACGAGCACTCTGAGTTGATGCAATAGCATATGCCTTAACCTCATTATTATTCTCATTATTATTTGATTTGCCTTCCACAACCATTCCCTCAGGTGAAATCAAAAGCTTGCATTTTTTTTCATTCACCCATTTCATGATTGTATTTGAAATTGAGTTTATTAGATGAGGTTTTGGTTTAAATTCAGATACAAAAACAACAATTTTACCAGCACCAGGATGATTACCAGAATAAATTCTCACTGGAGACAAAGGTTCACCTGTATGAACAACTGATAAAGCTGGAAAATGAGACGAACTAATACAACCAATCTGCTTTAAATTCAAAGCATCAATCAAATAATTAGCTGCAATAGTACTAACAAGTCCAATTGAAGGAAAACCAGCTATAACTATTGAATCAGTTAAATCAACCTCTTCGAAACTACAAATCTCAACATCAACCATATGCATCACCATCCGTTTTTAACCATAATATGTTTTCTTACATTTAAAATTAATTATCAAAGTTTAACTGAATTTACCCCTTAACGACACCAAGAGGGACTAATCTAGCTACTTTTTTTGACAATCCAGCATTATGAGCAGTGTCAACTACTTGTCTGATATTTTTATATGCACCAGGTGCTTCCTCTGCTGCAACCCTAAAACTAGCAGGATGAACATATATTCCTCTATTCTTTAATTCAGATACAACATCTTCACCGCGCCATTTTTTTGTAGCTTTTTTTCTAGACATAACCCTTCCAGCGCCATGACATGTAGATCCAAAAGAAATTTTTTCTGCGTTTTTAGTACCAGAAAGCAAATAACTTTCAGTACCCATATCACCAGGTATTAAAACAGGTTGACCTACATTACGATACTTTAAAGGTATTTCTTTTCTACCTGGTCCAAAAGATCTAGTCGCGCCTTTTCTATGAATAAAAACCCTTCTTTTAGATCCATCTACAATGTGGTCTTCAAATTTACCAATGTTATGACACACATCATATACGATGTCCATGTCCATATTTTCAGAAGAATCATTAAATATACTTTCAAATGAATCCCGAACCCAATGAACGATTAGTTGACGATTAGCCCATGCAAAGTTTGCAGCACAGGCCATAGCTTTAATATAATTTTTCCCTTCTTTAGAATCAAGTGGTGCACATGCAAGCTGCCTGTCAGGAAGATCAATTTTGTATTTCTTCACCGCTTGTTCTAACACTTTTAGATGATCGCTACATACTTGATGTCCAAAACCTCTAGAACCAGTATGGATCATAACCATTATTTGACCAGGTTTTCTAACACCATAACTTTCAGAAATGTCACTGTCAAATATTTCGTCTACTTTTTGAATTTCTAAAAAATGATTACCAGCGCCTAATGATCCCACCTGAGAAAGCCCTCTTTGAACAGCTCTATCTGATACTTTAGAAGTATCAGCAAAATCAAGACAGCCGTTTTCCTCTAAATAATCAGGGTCTTTTTCCCAACCATACCCTTTTTCAACAGCTGCTTTTGCACCTTTTTCTAAAATATTGCTAAGTTCATTTCTGTTGAACTTTGTCCTTGATTTAGAACCAAGACCAGATGGAACATTTTTAAACATTTTATCTACAAGATTTTTAATTGTATCTTTTTTCAGATCATCATAAAAAATATTTGTTTTAACAAGTCTGATGCCGCAGTTGATGTCAAAGCCTATGCCACCAGGAGAAAAAGCGCCATCTTCAGAATCAACAGCAGCAACTCCACCTATTGGAAAACCGTATCCCCAGTGTATATCAGGCATAGCAAAAGCTTTTCCAACAATACCTGGAAGAGTAGTCATATTTGCAGTCTGTTCTGGTGCGTCATCTGAAATAACTGAGGGTATCATTTTTTCATCAGCAAAAATAACTGCTGATGTATTCATTTTTAAATTTCCCTTTTTACCTCTGTAATCTTTTGGTATTTCATATTGATACTCATCAATTTTATTAAGCGGCCCATTCCAATTCATAGTATTTTTTAAAAAGGAAATAAAGCTATAAAAAGCCTTGTGTAAAATCTATTTTTTCTTTTTTAAGTAGGGTACACCTGTTTTTTTGTTTTCTTTAACAATATATCCTTTTGGTAAAGTTATTGATTTTGCGTTATCTGGTTTTTTCTTACTAAAAAATCGTATCTTTCTTTTAGTTTTATTCTTTGTAACTACTTCTTTTTCAAACAGTTTATATCCTTTGTGTTCATATTTTGTTTTGTCTGATCCTTCTTTCTTTTTTTCTTCATAAGACTCCCATTCTTCATCTGTTTCTTCTTCTTTTGTTTTTGGAATCTTGTTAATTTCTTTTTTAATCTTTTTAGCAGTCTTTCTTCTTACCCCCTTTATTGAGGTCATATCTTTAATTGTCATGTCCTTTAATTTTTCAACTGAATCTACTCCTTTTTTTAGTAAAAGTCCTTCAATTTTTTCATCTACTGAGTTGATTTCTTCGAAAACTCTTTTCTTTTCAATTTTATCTTTTGGTTCTTTTACTTCTTCTTTTTCCTCTTCTATAAAGAATTCTTCTTCTGGGATTTCTTCAGCTAAAACATGATCTTTGATTTTTTTATCTATTTTTTTTGCATCATCTTTGTCTTCATCAATTAAGTAACTTGAAAATTCTTCTTCATCTTCTGAATTATCTTTAATGTTCTTTTTATAAATGTTTTTTATTTCTTTTTTTATTTCTTTTGCTTTCTTTCTGTTAAGACCTTTAATTCTTGATAATCTAATTGTTGATGTGGTTCTGATCATATCTATATTTTTATAGCCCTTTTTGTAGAGTAGTATTGCAGTTTTTTGGTCAATGCTTTTTATTTTTTTAAGATCCTCAATTTTATTTTCTTCGATTTTTTCTTCTTTAGGGTGGCTTATTATTTCTTTTTCTTCATCTTTTTCTTTGTTAAAAGTGGGTTCAGATAGTTCATCTATTGTCTCCCACTCTGTTTTTTCCTCTAATTCTCTAATTATGTTTTTAGCAGTTTTTCGTGTAATCCCTTTTATTTTGGATAGGTCCTTGTATTCTGCTTTTTTAAGCTCTTCTGAATTTTTGTATCCATTGTCATATAGTATTATCGATATTTCATCGTTGATACTTTCAAATTCATTAAATGCATTGATTTTTTCTTCTTTTCCTTCTTCCTTTTTAATTTCTTCATAAGATGGTTTTATTTCTTCAATCTTTGTTTCATCTGTTTCTTTAATTTGAATCCATTCACTCTCATCTTCTTGTTCTAAATCTGTATCTTCTTCTATTGTTTCTTCTTCTTTTACTTCACCTTGTGCTGTTTGTCCTAAATCTATTGGTTTTATATCTACGTCTTCTTGTAATTTCGTATCTAACTCTTTTATTATTTCTTTTGCAGTTTTTCTTTTTATGCCTTTGATTTTTTTAAGGTTATTATAAGTTATATCTTTCAACAGATCTGCTGATGTAAAACCTTGGTCATATAGAATTATTGCAGTTTTTTTATCTACGCTTTTTAAATCTTCAAAAATCTTATTTTTTTCCTCATCGGTGACTTTTTCTTCTTTTATATCTTTTATTTCTTCCTCTTGTATTTCTTCGATTGGTTCTACTTCTACAGTTTCAATTTTTTCTTCGGTCTCTACTAACTCTGTTTTTCCAGTTATAATTCTATTTCCACAATTTGAACAGAATTTTTCATTTTCTCCAATATTTTCTCCGCATTCTGAGCAAAAATTATCTTGTATTTTTATATCTTGTTTTTTTCCTGTTTCAGTTTGTTTTTCTGGTTTTATTTCTTCAGTTTTTGGTTTTTCTAGTGTTTCTTCTGTTTCTATTGGTTCCCATGTTGTTTCCTCTTTTTTTATTGTTTGCTCCTTTCTTTTTTCAAAATCTGGTTCAGCCTTTGTTTTAATATCAACAATCTCTGGTTCGCCCCATTCTTCTAAATCCTCTGAGGGTTTTTCTTTTATTTCTACTTCTTGCAGGTCAGTTATTGTTTCTTTTTCTATACCAATTTGGTTTGCACCACAAAATTCACAGAATTTATCATCACTTTCAATTTTTTTACCGCATTCATGACAATAACACTTTTCTTCTTTTGTTTTTTCTAAAGCGGTTTTTTCTTTTTCCACTGTTTCCCATTTTGGAAGTTCTTTTTCTTTTATCTCAGGCTTAATTACTTTTTCATCTGGTTCTACTTGTTCCCATTCAGTTATTTCTTGGCTTGTTTTTATTTTTTGTTCAGCTGTTTCTTCCTTTTTGGGTTTTACCTCTAAAAACTCAGGCTCATCTTTTTTTATTTTTTCAACTTCAAAAATATCTTCATCATCGATTGTAATCTCTGTTTTTGATATTTCTAATCTTGTTTTTATTTTTGATATCTCAACTTTTTGTTTTCCTCTTGGATAAACTGTTACCTTTGGTTCTAATGTTTTTTCATTTTCTGAAACTGAAAATGATGTTTTGTTGTATGTTGCATTTTTCTTTTTCAATCTGTCTTTCAGATTCTTCATAGTTTTTTTTTCTTCGGAGTTTAAATTTTTAAGAGAACCAGATTTACTATCAATAATATCATGTAATTTTTCAATGATTTCCTTTTTTGATTTTTTTTCTTCAGGCATTATCCTACACCAAGTTTATTTGT
>CAZKQS010000081.1:0-5606 GCA_964554985.1 uncultured Thermoplasmatales archaeon
CCATTAGGTCCCTTTCGCCTTGTTTTATTAGCCCTTGATAAAGAATTATTTTTTTATTAAGATTTTTTGTTAAAAAACCGTCAATCCCATTTAATACAATATTCTTTTTTCTTGGATGCGAAAAGGGTTTATTCGGGATAACGATTGGCGTCTCTGATAAATTCCAAGAAGCACGGTATATAAATGCCCTATTAATCTCGGGTGTAATAGTTTTTAAAGATCTAATAGCATACTTCTTTAATAACTTCATATATAATGGATTACTATCGTATAATTCCAGCAGAACCAAATAATACTGATAATTGAAAAGCTTTCTCCCTAAGCATATAGCTGTGTCACCTGATCCAATGTAAATTATAGGTTCTCGCTTTTTATTAATACGCCAAAATCTATAGCGAAAAAGACTCCAATGTAAAATTTTGCAATAATCTCGCCTTCTTACATGCAACTCAGGCAATAATTCGATGACTTCAATCCCTTGGAAACTAAGATTTTTTTTCCCTGCTAACTCATAACTTGAACAAAACACTGAAACCTTAAGACCCATGGAATTAAATATCTGACTAATTGATATTATCGGGGGTGCTTCTTCAAACTTACCTTTATAGGCTATTGTAATTTTATCCATTTGAATCGATCCTTTTGATTAAAAGAAATCCAATAATCCTGATCTATTAACCAGGATAATACAATATGTTGAGGTTTTCTTTTTGAGTACTGATTTAGAAATTGTACTATCTGTAGTATTCACAAAATGGATCTACTCCACGTTTTAAAAAATAATGACCTCTTAACGATTGGATCTGTATATCATTTTGTCTCATTCCACAATTGACTGACTCCAATTTAGAATTATGCCTATACAATATTGGTAAAAAGTTGGAGAAATATTTTGTTTTAACAATATTAGTCATATTCAATCTACACATTGCGTTTAGCCAAACATCATCAGCTAAGGGAGTAAGATTCATGAATAGGTCTTCATTTAGTACATCGGGATCCATTGAAAAAGGAGGAAAGAGCGTACCTCCCCCTGACCCAAAAAAAGAAAACAAATTTGGAGTAGTTTCTTCCACAATAATCGGCCACAAAGAAAAGGATTCTATTTCTTCTTCGTTCCATATCATTTTCATACAATACTGGGAAATAACAGATCCTGGAAAATGACGTGAATAATTATACATATCACTTATCATTGTAGATCTATAAATAATATCATCATCTACGGTTAATAAATAGTAATTGCAAAACTCTTTTAGTGCATAATAATATTTTTTGTGTGAACGTATATCACCACTCATGAATCTTATTTCCAAACCCCGACTAGTTTGATCTAATAATATTTTGGGTAATACATCAATACAAGGGAATTGCTCATTAGAAAGCCATAATATTAATCTATCAGGTTTTTGTGTTTGCCGTAGTATACTCTCAATCATGATCCAAATCCTATTGATACGAGCAGGAATTGTAGTAAAAGACACAATAATACCCCCTTCATTCTTTGAGCATGCTCTAAAAGAATAGCATTTCTTATGTTTTGTTAATTTAAAATATATGGGAAGTACAAAATTAGCTATCAGTTTCGAAATAATATGCACAATCCCATTAAAGTGGGCTCTAATCAATATTTTTTTATTAAAATTAATAGAATATAGCCGATCAAAAAAGTCTATCATATAAATCCATTTTCAAATAATACCAAATCTATAAAACGGATATAAATCATTCGTATACAATTCTTCTTACCCTTGTGAAGAACCAAATAGGAAATATGATTGTAAAAGAATAAAATACGCTATTAAGATATGTGTTATTCGCAAATAAAAACAAAAGCAAATTGCATATTACAATAAAAACTATTTTAGATAGGAAATCCTCACTATTTATAATTAAAGCCCAGCTTATTCCTAACAAATATCCAAAAAAATATAAAAGGAAAGGAAGACCGAAAAATGAAACATCAGATGCGTACCAAGTATAAGCTGAATGCCAATTTATCCAAGGATCAACACCTTTTGTACTAAGTCTATAAATATAAGTATTTTCCCAAACATCAATATTTAATAACTCAGCGAGTGCAATAATTGTTGGATTATTCCCAAAACAATATGTTGACTTAAAATCAAGATCAAATGCCAAACAGGTATGATAATAGCCTTGTGAAAGATAAGAGACGAGTCGTAAATAACCCATTTGTTGAGATTTAGGGACAATTGATAGCATAAAATGGTGCTCATCAATCGGAGGCAATCCATAACCAATAATCCGCATATCTACTATTTCATTGCTTGTCCGTTTATTCATATTATATGTAAATGCTGAAATACTTCCAATAAAAAGAAAAATAATAATGCTATAAAAAGCTAATGTCTGGTTGAACGTAAATTTTACTGATCTAATACTAATAATATACGAGAACACAATGGTTGTAATCAATGCAACCACTCCAAAGTTAGTGCCACGTCCCATCCAGTAAAATAATTCAATCAAAATGAAGATGATAAAAATGAATTTTTTAATATTGCTCAAATCCTTCCACTTTATAAATCCAATAATGAAAAATACCTGATTAAATATTGATATAAGCATATAAATGAGCCAGTTGATAGCATTTGCTTCTACTTTTTCCAAAGAAAGCATATAACCGATTTGAGGATTATAAATTCCCAACAGTAATAAATTAAACATACCTTCTACATCGTATAGCCGATAATTTAATAGAAACGAATATTTGTATAAAAAGGTGAGCATGTAAAAAATAAGTAGCAAATTCAGGTGGTTTGTAGAAATATTATTTAATTTAACTCCAGAAACATTAATATCAATATACCTAGCAAATCCTCTTCTATAACCCAGGATTATCATTATTTGGTTAGATAATGCGAAAATTAAAAAAAGAGGTATATTGCTAGTTTCCCATTTTACCGGTGCGGAGATAAAAACCAGAAGAGTAAAGAGGTTAAATGCTACTATTACTGTTATTGGTCTATATTTTATACTTAGCAGGTTCAAATCAATATTATTTCAATATGCTGACTTCCAGAAGACTTTTAGAGCTCACACAATTCAGAGCAAAAATGATTAACATTACAATTCCTTATCGATTATTTGATAGATTAACTCAGCAGCATTTCCAGACCCATAAGGATTAGTAATTGTTGCCATAAGATTATATTTTTCTCGTTCTTTAAGTAAAGTTAACACGGAATTATAAATATTATCTTCATCAGTGCCAGCCAAGAGGGTACTTCCAGATTCAACTCCTTCAGTACGTTCGGTAGTCTCTCTCATAACAATAACCGGTTTCCCCAAGGATGGTGCTTCTTCTTGAATCCCTCCTGAATCAGTTAAAACTAAAAATGACGCTTTCATCAGCCAAATAAGCTGAGGGTAATTCAGAGGTTCAATTAGATGAACATTATTTAATCCTTCTAACTCTTTATAGACTACTTTTCGAACATTTGGATTAAAATGTACCGGGTAAACGATTTCAACATTTTCCATTGATAATCGTCTTATTGCATTGCAAATATTCCTAAATGGCTCACCAAAATTCTCTCTTCGATGACCGGTCACTAAAATTATTTCTTTTGAGAAATCTAAAAAATTAAAGAAATCTTCATATTCTTTTACTCCATTTTTATTCATCACCTCTATTGCTTGAAATAATGCATCAATAACTGTATTACCAGTAATGAAGACATTTTTAAGAATATTTTCCTTTTTCAGACTTTCCAATCCTTTAACCGTTGGGACAAAATGGTAATCAGCAATTACTGATATTAATTTCCGATTAATTTCTTCAGGAAATGGCGAGTATTTTCTGTAGCTTCGCAGTCCTGCCTCCACGTGGGCTACTTTAATTCTCAAATAGAAGGCAGCCAAAGCAGACAAAAATGCTGTAGACGTATCGCCCTGTACCATAACAAGGTCAGGTTCAAAATCAATATAGATTTCCTTTATTTTATCAAGAATATCAGAACTTATTGAAAACAGATCTTGACCACTCCGCATTACATTCAAGTCAAAATCAGCTACAATTGAAAAAAAATCTAGCACCTGATTAAGCATTTCTCTATGCTGTCCTGTGACACAAATTTTTACATAGAACTTTGCACTATTATTTTCTCGAAATCTATTAATTAATGGAACCATTTTAATTGCTTCAGGTCTGGTTCCAAATACAAATAATATTTTTTTCCTATTTATACTCATGAATAGAAATTTAAGTAACCTATATAATACCCTTAATTTACTTCTGATTGTTTGTTAGGTGCCACAACAGAGTACTTACTTGTATTAGTTATTCTCGATCTTATTAGCTGAGATGGATTACCCCCAATAATGCTATATGGTGGGAAATCTTTACATAATACACACCCCGCAGCAATAATTGATCCTTGTCGAACAGTACGTCCTGGAGTGAAAATTACATGCCTTCCAATCCAGACATCATCCTCAATAATAGTTTGTTTCTCGACTGAACTGTCTTGTTCAATCATCGGAATATCAACACGATCGAAAGAATGATTAATTGAAAGAATATAACATTCTGGACCCATCATTACATTCACGCCAATTTCAATATTAGACGGTACTAAGCAATTCATTCCCAGGCCAGAGTTATCTCCGATTTTCAATCCAAATCCTGATCCAAAGTTTGCACCTCTTTCAATATTTACATTTTTCCCACAGTACAAAAAAATATATTTGCAGCAAATGTAGCGTAACCTTCTTGCTATTTTTCCAACGAAAATTGCCGTCGAAGGAGGAAGCCATACCAGAATTGATTTATAGATAAATAATGCAATTATTTTCCTTATGCGCAGTAAATCCTCTCTGAAGGTCATGAAAGTATTTTTGAATTTGATCATGAAAAATTTTATCCACTTCTAAAATTTCACCTTGTTCACTAGCGTTTCAAATGAATTATTAATTTGATTTACAATATTCTCTATCGAGAAAAGTCTAATTATTTTGTCGCGATCATCAAATGAAATTGTATCTTTTATTTCAATCGATTTTTTCATTGCTTTGTAAAGTTGCTCTGAATCGTGATCGCACTTTATAATAGAATCAATATTCCGAAACAGGTTTCTTGCAGGGCTGTTTTTTCCTGTTTCACAAATAATAATCCGGTTAATCATAACATAGGTAGTTACTTTACTAGATAAGAATACATCGTCTTCAACATCAGCATCGATATCTAATAATGCCGTCGCACAATCGTAATATGGATCTAAATCCAATGTATATTCAATAATATCAATCTTTCCTAAAGTTTCCTGACTTAATCCATTTAAAGAAAGCGAAGATATCTGACTTCCAACAAAAACCAATCTTGAATTTGGATATGCTTTTAATAGTTTTTCAAATGCTTGCAAAATATATATAGATTTTCTTGCTCCGTATATTCCCCCTGTATAGACAAAATTATGAATACTTGCAATAGGTCTTGGAAATGTCATCCTATTATCTTGGCCTGGTGTATAAATTACATTAGAAACTAGCTTTTTCCTGGGTGTAAAAGTTGCAAGTTGATAATTCAGCATTTGATAATTAGTTGAAAACAAAGCATCCACATATTTTAGATACCTAGCCAT
>CAZKQS010000082.1:0-5561 GCA_964554985.1 uncultured Thermoplasmatales archaeon
ACTCCATGTTTTCCATCATCAAAAGATGTTGGAATTATTTTTACTTTTAAAAAAACGTTATCTTCTTCTATTTTACAGTCAATTTCTTGAACAAAATCCTCACCCTGCATTGCTTTTTTAATACCTTTTTTAATTTCTTCATCTCCATCAAAAAAATCAAGTATGTATGATTCTATTTTTTCACCAATGAGTTCTTCTCTATCAGCATTTATGAAATTTAAAAAAGTATCATTTATCATTACTATTTTATAGCTATTATCAAAGATTAGTATATAGTCTGATGTAAAATTTAAAATATTTTTTATGGGAACTCTTTTTGCTGGGAAAAAAACCTTTGCCGGTCCAAATGTAATCATTTCTACAAGCCCAGAGATTCTCATGATGTCTAGGTATTTAGCAACTGAGTTTCTATTTACTTTTATTTTTCTTGATATATCTGTAACAGTCATTCCTTTAGGATTTTTTTTTAGAACTTTTTTTATTGACGCTATTTCCTGCTTGTACCCATCCATTAAAATTTGAATCGGTTTTTAGCTATTTATGCATTTCTCTATTGTATTGCGATAATGCAATGCAATAAGCGAAACATTTAAATACATAATATTGTATTTACCAATTGCAATGCTTATTTGCATGGCACTAGGTGTGGAAAAAAAATGGGAAAATTCCTATATAGATCAATTAACAAAACCCCCTCAGGGGAATTAAAGGTTGATTACACAACCAATCCAAGTCATGCAGAAGAACTCGGGGGAGTATTAACTTGCAGACTCATAACCAATCTTAGTCCCATCTCAAAATTAAACATAGGATTTAAAGGAAAGTCTAGCACCAACAACTTTCCTCCTCCTATCCGGTAAGAGGTGCCTTTTCATCAAGCATCCCATCTCGTCCTTGCTATGGGGTACCTCTTCTCTTTTTTTTTATTAAACAACTTATAATAACTAAAATAATAGTAATGTTTTTAAAACAGAGCCCATACAGAAAACAAGGTTGAAAATGAAACTAGCACTCATATCAATGAGGCCAAAAATCGGCAAGAAAAATGAAAATATAAAAAAAATGAAAAACTACATAGAAAGTAAAAAAGCTGATTTATATGTATTTGGAGAAATGACTCTAACAGGTTATCCCTTAAAAGATGAGATAAGAGAACATGCTGAAGGAATAGATGGACCATCAATTAAAAAAATGAAAAAAATAGCTGAAAAAAACAATTGCTATATTGTTTTTGGAATGCCTTTAAAAAACCCTAATGTAAAAGGTTTAAACCATAACTCAGCAGTAATGGTTCACCCAGATGGAAAAATCGATACATACAACAAATGGTTCCTTCCAACATTCGGCCCATTCGAAGAAAAAATATATTATGATGAAGGTGAAACCCTAACACTTTGCAACACAAAATATGGAAAAATAGGTTTAATTGTTTGTTATGATCTTTTTTTTCCTGAATTAAGCAAAGCATATTCAGAGATGGGTGCTGATATGATAATATGTATCTCAGCATCACCAAGTGTTACAAGAAGATACTTTGAAACACTGCTTCCCGCAAGAGCAATAGAAAACACAACATTTATGATATACTCAAACATAGTTGGAAACCAAGAAGAACTAGTTTTCTGGGGTGGATCACAGGCATATGATCCATTATCTGATTTAATTGTAAAAGGACAATATTTCAAAGAAAATATTGTAACCTGCAATATTGACCTTGAAAAAATTAAAACAGCACGAGCAAATAGACCTGTTCTAAGAGACATTAGACCAGAAATATACATGGACCTATATGAAATATCAAGAAAACACAAAAAACCATCTAAAAAATAATTAGTTTAAATTTTCAAAAATTATATACAAGAAAAAAACATTCGTAAAAAACATTCAAGATGTTTTCTCACATGCCGGGGGAGAAATTTAGAAATGATTAAACTAAGTAAAAAAGAAATTTACAAACTAGAACTAAATGCAGTAAAAATAAGAAAACACATTATCAAAATGCTGTATAGAGCTGAATCAGGTCATCCAGGTGGATCACTATCTGCTGTTGATGCAATAGTTGCTTTATATTTCAAACATATGAAATATGATCCAAGTAAACCAAATGATCCAAATAGAGACCGATTTATATTAAGTAAAGGTCATGCTGCACCAGCGCTATATGCAACTCTTTCTGAAAGAGGTTTTTTTGATGTTAAAGAACTATCTAGCCTTCGTAAAATAAACTGCATGCTGCAAGGCCACCCGGTATGTCTATATACGCCTGGTGTTGAAGCAAGTACAGGTTCACTAGGCCACGGCCTATCTTTTGGCTGTGGTGTAGCTTTAGCAGGAAAACTTGATAAAAAGAAATATCAAGTTTATACAATGCTAGGTGATGGTGAAACTGAAGAAGGCCAAATTTGGGAAGCAGCCTCTGCAGCATCACACTACAGACTTGATAACTTAACAGCTTTAATTGATAGGAATTTTTTACAAATCGATGGTAACACTGAAGAGGTTATGAAAATCGAGTCAGTAAAAGACAGATGGAGTTCCTTTGGATGGAACGTTCTTGAAATAGACGGCCATAACATGCAAAGTATACTTGATGCTCTAAAAACTGCTAATGAACATAAAAACAATCCAACCCTAATTATTTTAAATACTGTTAAAGGCAAAGGAGTTTCTTTTATGGAAAATAATGTTGATTTTCACGGTGTTCCACCTAATGAAATGGAAAAAAACATTGCAATTGATGAATTAAATAAGGAGCAAAGTAGACTGGAGGGTTTAATATGAAAAAAAAGATGGTAAACCCCAGAAATGCCTATGGTGATACACTTGTATCACTCGGTAAAAAACATAAGAATCTTGTTGTTCTAGATGCTGATCTATCAAAATCAACTAAAACATTTAAGTTTGCTGAAAAATATCCTAAAAGATTCTTTGAGATGGGTATTGCTGAAGCAAATATGATATCAACAGCTGCAGGTCTAGCATCCTGTGAAAAAATTCCATTTGTTAGTACCTTTGCAGTTTTTGCAACAGGTAGAGTATATGACCAAATAAGAATGGATGTAGCTTATTCACAGGCTAATGTAAAAATCTTTGCAACCCACGGAGGAATTTCTGTAGGTAAAGACGGTGCTAGCCATCAGATGATAGAAGATATAGCACTTATGAGAGTTCTTCCGAACATGAGAGTATTTGCTCCAAGCGATGCAACAATGACAGAAAAAATTGTAAACTTAATGGCTGAAAATGTAGGGCCAATGTATGCACGTGTCGGAAGAGCTAATGCTCCTTTGATTTATTCTAAAAAAGATTTAAATGAAGTAGAAATCGGCAAAGGAATGACTGTTGAGGACGGATCAGATATAACCTTTATCTGTACTGGAACTATGGTCGAGCCAGCATTACAGGCAAGAAAAGAACTATCAAAAGATGGAATAAAAGCACGCATCATAGATATGCATACAATTAAACCCCTTGATGAAAATTTAATAAAAAAATGCACAAAAGAAACAAATGGAATAATTACAGCTGAAGAACACTCTGTTATAGGTGGCCTTGGCGCTGCTGTTGCTGAAACAATTGCTGAAAATGGACTCAAGACAAAGTTTTATAGAATGGGCATTCGTGATATATTCTGTGAAAGCGGAGATCCAGCTAACTTACTTGAAAAATACAAACTAAACAAAAAATATATGGTAAAAAACGCTAAAAAATTGTTAAAATAATTTTTTTTATTTTGATACAACTATTGTAAGTATATCTTCATCAGAAAGAATATGTTCAAGACCTACTTTCTGCATTTCATGTTTAGCTGAGGGGCCAGTTACATGAGCGTATCTAAATTTTCTTTTAAAATCCCTATGTAATTTTTTACATGCATCCTCGATTGTATCACCTTTATTTAGGATCAAAGGTTCTTTAGTATCTGCTTGTTCGCCGACTGGTTTCATATATATTCTTATAAGATTTAGTTTTGAAAAGATTTTTTCCTGAAGTTTATCAACACCAATATTTTCAGATGCAGATATCGCCATTACATCCCAACCCATATCATTGATATATTTCATTTTTTTAGATAATTCTTCTTTACTAATGAGATCAATTTTATTAATTACTACAAAAGCAGGTATATACGATCTATTACCAATAAGTACATCAATTAATTGATCCTCAGTTATATCTTCTCTAATAACAATATCCGCATTTGTTAGATACTCTGAGGAAATAGATTTGATTAATTCTTCATCCATATGAGATAGATTAATGGGTGATGCTACATTAATACCACCTTGTCCTTTTTTGTTAATTACTACATCTGGCTCTTTTTCATTTAACCTTAGACCTGATTTATAAAGTTCAGCTGCCATTAAATCTAGATGATCTCTGTGTTGAGCATCTATCATAAATAACACTAAATCAGCGTTTCTAACAGCTGAAATAATCTCTCTTCCTCTTCCTTTTCCTTCAGCAGCACCAGTAATTAACCCGGGTAAATCAAATATTTGAATGGATGCACCCTTATATTTCATCATACCTGGTATTACATCAAGAGTTGTAAAATCATATGAACCAATTTCGCTTTCAGCTGATGTGATCTGGTTTAAAAGAGTGCTTTTACCAATACTTGGAAAACCGATGAGAGCAACAGTTGCATCACCTTGTTTTTTTATTGTAAAACCTACACCCTTAGACCCACTGCTCCTGCGTTTTTCTACTTCTTCACGAAGCCTGGCTAGTTTTGCCTTTAGTTTTCCTATATGATGCTCTGTAGCCTTATTTTTTTGAGTATTGAATATCTCATCTTCAATGTCTTTAATCTGTTTTTTAAGATCTGTTGTATCCATAGATTAAAACCCTTATTAAAGAAGTGTTTAATAAAAACAACTGTTTTTATTTTGTAATAATTGTACCCGTTTTTTCTTTAAAAGCATCATAGCCGCATTCAACATGTGAAATAATTACTTTTTCTCCACCTGATTCTAAAAATCTAATTGCAGCAAGTATTTTTGGACCCATGCTTCCTTCTAAAAATTCACCATTTTCATAGTGTTTTTTAATTTCATCTAAGGAAACTTTGTCAAGTGGTTTTTGGTTTTCTTTTCTAAAATTAATATATACTTTTTCTACGTTTGTAAGAATAACTAATAGATCAGCACCAATTCCTTCTGCTAGGCACTCACTAGCTAAGTCTTTATCAACAACAGCTTCCACACCATCCAGACCCCATCCTTTTTTATTTATTACTGGCATTCCGCCGCCGCCAGCAGCAATAACTAATACATCTTCATCAAGAAGTTTTTTGATTATATCTTTTTCAATAATTTTTTTTGGATCAGGAGATGGAACAACTATTCTGTAGCCGTCTTTTCGTTTTTTTACATTATATCCGTCAGATTCTAGATCATCTACCTTTGATTCATCATAATATGGGCCAATTGGTTTAGTAGGGTTTTTAAAAGAAGGATCATCCTCATCTACTAAAACCTGGGTTAGAACTGATACAACTTCTTTTTCGATATTATTTTTTTTAAGTGCTTCAATTATCTCATCCTTGAGTGTGGAGG
>CAZKQS010000083.1:0-5458 GCA_964554985.1 uncultured Thermoplasmatales archaeon
TAAAAAAAATAAAAAAATGTTGCTAAAAAGCAACTTTCTAAATTTATTAAAAACCGCCTACCATACTAGACATAGATGCAAATAGTATTATTGCTATCACAAAAAACACTATAACAATAATTATCGTAATTAAACCAAGAATAAAACCAGCTAGGCCTAATTTTGCATCTTTCCATTTACCCCAATAGGCAACAGCACCTAAGATAACTGCAATAATTCCCAATATTAGCCCTATAAACCATAACCAGAAAAGACATAATCCAATTATTCCTAGAATTAAAGCTGCAGTACCTGCTCCATTCTTTTGGTTATTTTGTGGCATAGGTTGTTGCTGTGCTGGGGGTGGCATAGTTTGTTCCATATTCTATCCTCCTCTCACTTTTTTTGGATAACTAAACTTATTTCAATTAATAAAGTTTTATAAATTACAAACCAGACGCAAGGTCCCTTACAACTTTTTCTTTATCTTCAGCTTTAACAATGCCGCTTGCAAGGAGTACACCTTCAGCACCAAGTTCAACTGCTTTTTTTACGTCTTTTCCGTTTTTAACACCGGCACCACAAAGAACCTTAACATTTCTATTTATCTTTCTTACGGCATCTACACTGTTTTTTACAATATCTGGGTCAGCAGAAGTAACAGATATGTCGCCACCTATTAATTCAGGAGGCTCAACTGCAACAAAATCAGGATCAAGTGTAGAAATTGCTTTAGATGTGTTAACATTGTTTGAACAAACTATCTGTCCTAGACTAAGTTCTTTTGCTTTATTTATACAAATATCAATATCTGCTAGTTTCAATCGGTGTTCGCTGTGATTTATTAAAGTACCAACTGCACCAGTGTCTTTAACTGCTTCAGGTAGAGTCCAACCAGTGTTACTACCTGGTTTAATTGGGTCAATGTGCTCAGCATAAACAGGTATATTAACACTTTTTGCAATCATTCTAAGATCTGTTGCTTGAACAGATATTGCCATACTAACACCTTTTTCTTTTCCCACTTTTTCCATAATTTTTGCAATCTCTAAAGATTTTTCTCCAATTGCTTGACCATATGTTTTAACATTTAGAACAATAACTGGTGTTTTTAACATGATTTTTTTCACTTCCAAAACTTGTAAAATAGGTAAATCGATGGTATTTAATATACTCTTTGATATTCAGAAGCGAAACTATATGAGTGTTCTACCGCAGGCAAGTTTATTTTTGGGAATTATTCCAGCATTATTCATAATGTACATTTGTTTGAAAGGATATGATGAACACTACAAGGAAAAAAATATTTTTTTGACATTTATTGCGGGAATTATAATGGGTTTTATTGCTGCATTTGTTCAATATGCGTTTTATTCATTTGTGTTTTTTTCAATAATATTTCTTGCAATCTTTGATCAATTATTCAAAACTATAGTCTTAAATATTAATAGATTACAACAAAAAAGAGAAACACCAATATATGGTCTTTCATTGGGTCTAGGTTTTGGATCATCTTTTACTCCCTTTATGCTAATTGCTGCATCGGCTAGTAAGTTTATACCAAATGATACTTATGTTATGACAATAATTGGGCTTGGTTCAATCGGCCTTATTCTTTTCCATGGTGCAACGGGGATATATATTGGATATGGAATATATGATAAGACCCTTACAAGAAATCTAATAATTTCAATAATTTTACAGATACCTATAAGTCTATTTGTTGGTTTTATGCTTACTTATTCAAATATAGAATCAATAACATATCAAGTAGCTTTTTCAACTGCAGCAATAATATATGGTTTAATTGTTTTTTATTATGTTTACAATAAGGTTTTACCTAATATTTTAAGAGGTAGAAAAGTGAAAAAAAGTGAAAAAGAGGTTTAAAAAATGGATGATTCAATAGAAAATGATATGCCCTCAGAAGATTGTTCAAATGAAGAAATTGAGAATAAAGAAGAAACATATAAACCATTGATATCTGGGATTCTCTTATTGATAGCGGGAATATTAGCAATTATGAATTTTTCTATTTTAATCTCAGCAAATGAAATGATTCTCAGTTCATATAATACAACTTTTTCACAAGCTGGGATGAATATTACGGCATCTGAAGTATCTACCTTTTTAATGATATGTGGAACAATAGGAATAATAATATCAATATTTCCAATTCTTAGTTCACTACTCTGTTTTAAAAGAAAACTATGGGGATTTGCACTTGGTTCAGCTATAATTGGGATATTTTCAATGGGTCCAATGTTTGCTTCAACTGTTCTATGTATAGTCTCAGTTATTTTAATAGCACAATCAAAAAAAGAATTTGAATAAAAAAAATAAAAAATTATGTTGTAGGTTCAGATGCTGGAATTTGATCTGGCAACTGAAAGAATGCTACAATCTGAATTATTAATGCAATAAATATTATAATCGCACCGACTACAATAATTAAAAGACCAGCTCCTATCAAAAATAATAGACCAGCAGTACCAAACAAATCAACCTTTGTCTTCTCTTTTATACTATCAAAACTTTTCTTTAAGAAAAGAGACGATATTAACATAATTATCCAAAAAACAACAACTGATAAACAAATCCCGCTAAGAACAGCTCCAATATCACTAAATATTTGCGATGGATCAGTAATTCCTTGTTCTGACTGAGCAAGAGTAACTAGTTCTGAAAATGAAAGATTTATATTCATACCTACTGTCACAAAAAGTATTGCAAAAAGTGCTACGATAGATACAATCTGTAATAAAAACGAAAATAAGTAATTACTAAAAATTGATGATTCATTTACTGCATTAGATATATTATTTATTCCAATTATAACTAAAATAAAACCTACTAAAGATATAATCAATCCGAAGGTCGGAATAATGAGTCCTATTAGCATTAAAATAGAGCCTATACCTCCAAGAGTTTTTGCATTTTTCAAATCGTTCATTTTCTCTCTCCTTTTTTATTATGAATTTTTGTAGCATTATATAAATTATTGCTCTTATGTATCTTTTTTAGATATAATCCCACTTAATTCATCAATTATTACTCCAAGAGCAATACCACTTACAACTCCTGTAAGTAGCCCAGTTAAAAAACGAATTATATTAGTGCTTTCCCATAGTCCAATTAATTGACCGACTCCATCTATTCCCAGCGGAATCAATCCAATTAATATCATAAAAAAAATTTTTTCACTTAACTTTATTTCAAAAAAAATCATAAAAAAGATACCAGCTGCAATGCCTAACCATATCGCAGTGCATCTAGCACAAAAAGGCATTTGATTTTCATTAATAAAAAAAGACCTATCTGCTTTTTGATGGCATAACTTATCACCTGCTGAATAAACTAGATTATAAGGAAAAGGCATTTTATCTATTTCATTTTCGTTATCTGAGAAAACAGTTAGACCACTGAGATCATCTACACTGTCCTTTGGCAATGCTAAGGGGCCTATAACCTGAAGAATAAAAAAGATGATAAAAACTAGAAAAACAAAAAAAATAAAAAATTTACTAAAAGATTTTTCCCTTATCTCCATTTTTAAATTCATCTCTTGATTTATAGATTATTATAAAAGAAATTATGCTTAAAATTGATCCAATAAAAAAGAAACCAAACGAAAAAATTGCAAGAATTGAACCAGCTACTGCAACATCAAAATGTTCTCTTTTTACGCAAGTCAAAACAGAGAAAAGTGCAAAAACAGAGAAAATCCCAAGTATTATAGAGCAACCAAAACTATTGAATTCTGTTTTTTCAATATTTTTTGTTCCATTTTCTATTTTAAAAGTCGTCTCTGTTGGAATAAAAGGAATTACAAGAACTTCAGTTGTGCTGTTTGAATATCCATTTTTTTTAATTTCAACTTCTTGTATTCCAAGTTCTATATTTTCTTTTTTATAAATAGCATTATCATTTTGATTTATTGATTCTCCAGATATTAAAACTGTTGCATTATTAATTGTTTCATTATTCCAATCGACTATCTCAAATTCAACTGTACCTGTTCCCCCAGCAGCTGATGCTACATCTAAAGTTGTTTCAATAAAAGTTTCTGAAAAAGCAGATGTTGCAACTCCAATCGAAAAAACACAAACTAAAAGTATTGCTGCAATCATCGGTTTATTTGTTTTAGGTTTTATAGATGATAGAACAGTCTTTCTTGGTTCTCCATGTTCTTCCCAAACACATTCTCCAATTTCATCTTTTCTATGTTTAACTTTGATATTGAATTTATGATCACACTTAGGGCAAGATATTAAATGTTTTTCTTTGTCCTTAGGCAAATCTACAACAAAGTTATGTGCACACTTTGGACATGTAGCCTTACCCTTCATATTTTCACCGTTGTCTCTGAAATATTTTAAGTATTAAGTATATTTCTATAATTTTCAATTTTTAAACAGTTTAGCCTCAAATAAAATGGCCTTATTTAAACCATTTGTACATTATATTTATATAAGATAGCTTTATACTGATAAAACCAAAAAGGCGGATATTACAATGGCAAGATTTCCAGAAGCAGAAAAAAGAATTCTAAATAAAAAAGTATGTATGAAATGCGGAGCAATAAATGCATCAGGCGCAGATAGGTGTCGCAGATGTAAATCAAAAGAGCTACGTGTTAAAGCAAAAGAAGGTAGAGGAGTATAATATTTTCTCTAAACCGTCATATTTAATAGCATAATTTCTTTTTTGAAATGTAGGTAGGATAGATTATGCCAGAGACTAAGTTTAAGAAAACAGAAAATTTCAATGAATGGTATAATGAAATAGTTGAACTAGCTGGCTTATGTGATAAAAGATACCCTATCAAAGGTATGAATGTATGGATGCCTTATGGTTGGACTCTTATGAGTCATGTCGACAGACTCATTAGAGATGAAATGGTTAAAACAGATCACGACGAGGTAAATTTTCCTTTGTTAATACCTGAGTCTTCATTTAAAAAAGAAGAAGAACATATTGAAGGTTTTGGAAGTGAGGTTTATTGGATTACTCATGCTGGTCTTAATGAACTTGAAGAAAGATGGCTTTTAAGACCAACTTCTGAAACGTCCATGTATCCAATGTTTTCTTTGTGGATTAGATCTCATGCAGATTTACCATTAAAAACATACCAGATAGTAAACACTTTTAGATATGAAACAAAGCAGACTCGTGCTTTTATTAGAGTTAGAGAGATACATTTTTTTGAGGCCCACACCTGCCATGCTGATTTTGAAGATGCGGAAAGACAAATTAAAGAGGACAAAGAGATTGCTAAAAAACTATTTGAAAAACTATCTTTACCATTTATTTTTTGTAAAAGACCTGAATGGGATAAATTTGCTGGAGCTTTTTATACAATCAGTCTTGATGTATTAATGCCATCGATGAGAACCCTTCAACTAGGTTCAATTCATCAATATAAGGATAATTTTTCAAAACCATACGATATAAAATATGAGACAGAAAAAGGAGATCA
>CAZKQS010000084.1:0-5401 GCA_964554985.1 uncultured Thermoplasmatales archaeon
CAAAAATATTTTAAAAAAAGTATTCATATACTTTTTTGAGGAATGGGATGAAAAATAAAGATAAAAAAAATTTATTAACTTTAATTGCAATCCTTGCAGTTGCTTTTTCAATAGCACAGTTTTTTTTCCCTGTTTATAGTTTTAGTACCTATGATTATAATGAGGAGTATAAAACTAATTGGAAGAAAGAAAATTATATTTTTTTTAGTAGATTCATACATTATGATAGTAATGATAAAGTTGATAGTATTATTTCTTATCCTTTTTATATAGAATCCTCAAGTAAATATCAATACAATATTAATTTAGATAAAGATGAAAATTTTAGTTTAAGATCGGGTAAAGCACTTCCAACACTTTTTGTAATTATTTCAGTGATTTCGCTATACTTTATGTTTTTTTATTTTTGCTATAGAAGTTTTAGGTTTTGCGGTAAGGAAAAAACAAGATACTTTCTTTTTACAGCAGTTATTATGCTTCTATTTATGTCCTTTTTTATGATTGGAACATATATGATATTATCTCAAACTTTTCAAAATATTTTTTTGATTAGATTAAACCTTTCATTTTATTACATGATTATATCTATATTTTTATTTTTACTCGCTTATATACTACAAAATCGTTATATTGATTATGAAGAAGACGTGCCAAAGACAGGGCAAGAGCAATTTGAAAAATTTAAAAAAATTGAGTAGTTTATTTTATATTATTTTGTGGGTTACTAGTTTTCATTAGACTTTTTGTATTTGTTTTTTCAGATGAAGATTCTGATTTTTTTGGACTTAAAGATTTAGAATCAGCATTATTTTTATCTGAACTTTTTTGACTTTCTTTTAATGAAGTTTTTGATGTTGAAGAAGTAGATGACGAGCTACTATCGCTTGCGCTTCCTGGTGGAGGCGGGATATCTGGCTCTTTATCTGAATCCTTTGTAGGATTACCTTTATCCTCTTCATCATTAAGTGGATTTACTTTAAATTTTATTGTATGTTTTGTAATAACTTTTTCTTCTTCATCATCGTTTTCCTGATCGTTATCTTCTTCCGCCTTTGATGCAGAGCTACTATGAGTGGATTTTTCCATTTCAACTTCGGTTTCATCAGCAGTATATTGAGGGTTAGGTTGGTTTTCATATTTTTCTTCTAATGATGGTATATGAGTTACTTTTACATCTTGATTCTCAGTTTTTAACTCATAATTATTTGTAAAAATTATTGGTAAAGATAGAAGACATACAAAGGAAATAAGAGTTAATAATTTTATCAAGTTTTTCATCCTTAACCACCACGTAATACTCTATTTTCTATTTTATATAAAGCTTGGCCGTTATTTTAACATAAATGACATTTTAACAAAAAAAAGAAATATTTTTCTTAGAATATCTAAAAATAATGTAAGATTTTATTTACAGATAGTAACCATTATTGCATTTTGAGCCCACATTCTGTTTTCTGCTTCATCAAAAATGACACTTTGAGTGCCGTGGGCTACATCTTTAGTTACTTCATATCCATAATATGCTGGAAGGCAATGCATAAAAATTGCATTAGGGTTTGCTTTGTCCATCAGATCATCATTTACTGTATATCCTTTGAACTCTTTGAGTCTTTTTTCTTTTTCTTTCTCATCGCCCATTGAAACCCATGTGTCAGTTGCAATAATATCAGCATCTTTAGTTGAATCTTCTACCTCATTAGTTATTTCAACATTCACGCCAAATTTCTTCGCTTCTTTTACATAGTATTCATCTGGCCAGTATTTTTTTGGTGATACAATCTTAACATTCATTCCAGCAATAGCACAGCCTAGAAGATAAGAATGAGCCATATTGTTAGCACCATCTCCAAGATATACAAAATTTAGTCCTTTGAGTTTTCCTTTATGTTCTTTGATTGTCATTAGATCAGTTATCACCTGACAGGGATGTTCTTTATCATCAAGACCTGATATTACAGGAACAGTAGAATTTTCAGCCAGCTCCTTCATATCTTTGTTTTTCATAGCTCTGTACATAATAATATCAACATATCTTGATAGAACTATTGCAGTATCCTCAATTGTTTCACCTCGGCCCAACTGGATATCATTTTTTCCAAGAAAAATTGCATGGCCACCAAGCTTGGTCATACCTGTTTCAAAACTAACTCTAGTTCGTGTACTACTTTTTTCAAAGATCATGCCAAGAGTTTTTCCATCAAGAATCTCTATTTTTTCACCAGATTTTGATTTCTTTTTAAGATCAATTGCTAAATCAATAATTTCTTCAAGATCGTCCTTTACATCGAGCATTGAAATAATATTTCTTGTCATCAAAAAACCCGAATATATTTTTCCTCCTTAAAACTATCGGATATGGGAAATATCTAAATTACAATAATCTATTACAAATCTGATTTTAAAATGGGAGTAGACATAGGTAGTTTATTTGAAAAAGAAAAAATATCATATAAAGATCTACATGATAGAATAATTGCAGTAGATGCACATAATGTTCTTCATCAGTTTTTATCAATTATTAGAAGTAGAGATGGTTCACCTTTAAAGGACTCGCAGGGAAGGATCACTAGCCACATGTCAGGTCTATTATATAGAACTGCTAATATGATTGAAGCTCGTATAAAACCAGTTTTTATTTTTGATGGAAAACCTGACTTACTAAAAGAAAAAACACTTCTTGATAGAAAAAGAAGGAAGATTAAGGCAGAAAAAGAATATAAAGAAGCACTTGAAAAAGGAGACCTTGCAAAAGCTCGAAGTAAAGCACAGCAGACTTCAAAAGTAACTGAAGAAATAATAGATCAAAGTTTGGAACTTTTAGATGCCCTAGGTATTCCATGTATAAAGGCACCATCTGAAGGCGAATCCCAGGCTAGTTACATGGTTAAAAAAAAAGACGTTTATGCTGTTGGCTCTCAGGATTTTGATTGTTTGCTTCTAGGTGCACCTGTACTAGTTAGAAATTTAACCTCTTCATCGAAAAGAAAACTACCTGGTAAAAAGGCATATGTAAAGGTTCATCCTGAAATGATAAAACTTAGGCCTAATCTTAAAAAACTGAAAATAAGTCAAAGGCAACTTGTTGATATGGGTATTTTGATTGGTACAGATTTTAATGAAGGAATAAAAGGAATTGGACCTAAGAAAAGCTTGAAACTTATAAAAAACAATGGAAATGCAGAGAATGCCATAGCAAAAATCGGTGCTGATGATGCACCGACTTTTGATGAAATAAAAGAGATAAGAAAACTTTTTTTAGAACCAAAAGTAACAGATGATTATAATCTTAATTGGAAACCGGCTGATGAAGAAAAAGTTATTGAAATTCTATGTGATAAACATCAGTTTTCAGAAAAAAGAATTAAAAGCAGTCTTGAAAAATTTGAAAATATGCAAGAAATTGTTAAGCAAAAAACATTATTCTGATTTTTCTTTATCAAGAACAGTTACAGTAAGTCTTTCAACTTCTGGAAAAGTATTTTGAACTTTTTTTATTATATCTTTTTTAACCCTATTAAATTCTTTAATAGTTAAATCACAGGGAACTTTTATCTCAATTTCACCTTGATAAACAGGTCCAGAACGGCGAAGCCTAACAACATGTGCATATTCAACATTCTCAATTTCCTCTGCCATTCTTTTTACAACATAGCTTCTATCAATGCATTCCTCATCACATGCATCAACTAATGTAAGGCTGCTTTCTTTAATTGCTGCAAAACCAATTGTAACAATTATTCCTGCTATGATAAAACCAACTATTGCATCAGCTATAAAATAACCATAGTAATCAAAAATTAGTGCAACAACTGCTAGACCTGATGCTGCGCCATCTTTAATTGTGTTAAATGCTTCAAGTCTAACTGACCCCATCTTTGATTTTTTTCCTTTTTTATATTTATAAACACCTAAGCTGATTGCAATTACAGCTGCAGTTGATGCAACAAAAACTCCTATTTCAGGTGAATTTACTGGATGAGGATGTAAATACTGATTATATGATCTAAAAATAATATATCCGGCTAAAGCCATCATTACAATTGCCGCTGCAATTGATGCAAGGTTTTCCATTTTGTAGTAACCATAATGATATTTTTTATCAGCTGGTCTTCTAAATATTTTTAAACCGATATAGACAACAAAACTTACAAAACCATCTCCCAGGCAGTCTATTCCATTAGCAGTAAGAGCTACACTTCTTAGACTGAGTTCACCTAAAAGGACCTGTATTACGCCAAGGCCTATTAAAACAAGAGTTGTCACGCCTGCAAGGCGGTCAGCATTTTCAACTAAGTTGCTATTATCCCCCATATGTTTATTCCTTGGTTTTTTAAATTATTCTTCTAATAGAAAATCTAAAGAATCACCTGGTTTGTATTCTTCTGCCTTGTTATTTTTATCAAATATCCTTGCACCAGTACTTCCTTTCAGTGTAATTTTTTCATCTTTAATATGTAGCATAGCTCCTTCTCTAAGACCAACCACATATTCATCATTATAGAAATGAAACTCTTTGATCCTAGTTTCTCTAGTCTCGCCTTTGTGTTTACTATTTGGATCCGAATCTAGATAATGAGGATTTATATTAAATGGAACTAAGTTTAGTGCTTCAAACGTAGGTGGATATACTATTGGCATATCATTTGTAGTTTTTACATTTTTACAAGCAATATTTGATCCAGCGCTTGTTCCAATATAAGGCATTCCATCTGATACTTTTTTTCTGATTGTATCAATTATTTCTGCCTTGTAAAGACTATTTATTAAAACAAAAGTGTTTCCCCCACCTGTAAAAATTGCTTCAGAAGATTCAACTGCTTTACTAGGCTCATCATATTCATGAATCCCAGTTAGTTTAAAACCCATCTTTTCAAAGCGTTTTTTAGCAATATCTGTGTATTCGTCATGTGTCATGCCGTCAGGTCTAGCGTATGGAATGAATAGAACACTTTTTTTATCTTTTAAAAATTTTTTAATTTCATCAGCACAGTGATCTAAATAACCACTTCCATGAAGTGTTGAGTTGCTTATGAGGAGTAGATTCCTTTTCATTTTAACTCACTTCTTTATTATTTTGTATTTATCAATATCAGCAAGAAGTGCTAGTCTTTCTCCATTATCCCAGTCTACCCAGATTAGGTCTTCTTCATGATCTATTCTAATAACAGTACCCATATCTCCTTTTTTTAATCTAGTAAGGGTATCTTCCATTTCAAGTAACTCTACTCTATCTCCTTCTTTAGCATCTATATTTCCGATTGTCTCAACTCCGGTTACTAAACAAATTCATTTTATGTTATTGTTAACTTGGATTAGAAACCTATTAAAAAAAGTTTTTGAATGATTGAGTTTATAAATTTATTTTTTGATAAGAACTCAAAAATTGGCAAAGATATTAATT
>CAZKQS010000085.1:0-5378 GCA_964554985.1 uncultured Thermoplasmatales archaeon
CAAATTCTTCTAGTTATATATTAAGGGGGTAAACAATTTGAAAAAAACATTTTTAGTGATATTTACAGCATTAATATTAATACTTACATCAACAACTATGAGTTTAAATATTAAAGAAAAATATGTTGAAACAAAAAAAACAGATGTAATTTTTATAAACAGTAACAACATAGAAGGACCATGGGATGGATCATATGATAATCCATATAAAACAATCACAGATGGATTAAACAAAGCAGAATCAAAAGACATAATCTATATCCTAAAAGGTACATATTTTGAACAAATCACAGTAGACAAAGAAGTACATATAATAGGTGAATCAAAGAAGGAAACAATAATTAATCCAGAATACAACGAATTTGGATTTAAAATTTTAAAAGAAAATGTAAAAATCGAAGGTTTAACAATTAAAAATTCAGGTGGTTACAAAGAAAATTCTGCAATTAAAGTTAAAGCAAATAATACTCTTATATCAGACTGTATAATAAAAAGGGCAAGAGTTGGATTCTTTTTAAACAATACAGAACAAAACACAATAGAAAACTGTACAATTTATCTATGTGGAAAAGGAATATACTCCAAACAAAGTAAAAATTTTGAAATAATAAACACAGAGATATGCAACTGCGGAATTGGCCTTAATTTAATCAAAACAAACAATGCACAAATAAAAAATACTTACATCCATGAATCAGGCTATGCACTATATTCATATTTAAGTACACATCTTGATTTTAAAAAAAGTGGGATATGTGACAACAACGACAACGGTGGAGGACTAGGAATATTTGATTCAACTGATATAAACTTTGAAAACTGCAATATTATACACAACGGTTTTGGATTTAGAGTTGAAAACTCTAAAAAAATAGATATAAATAACTGCAATCTAAACTATAATACTCATTTTGCTATATGGATAGAAAAAAATTCAGATGATATAAAAATTACAAGATGTGATCTAACAAATAACTTTAGGCACGCTATATACATGATGGATAGTAATTGCAATGTTCAAGAATCTAATCTATTCGATAATAAAGTAGATTCAGTAAATGTAGAAGATTCTTTGTGTAATGCAAGAAATAATTACTGGGGTGGAGTATTAGGACCATTATTTAACAAGGGTTTTAGAATAGTCGACATAGTAAAACCACATTTTAGAAAAATAAGATACTTACCATGGAATCTAAAACCGTATGAAAACATTGGCTCAGATTGGAAAGTTGAAAATGTATTTACAAAAACAATTGTAAATGGATATGAAGACGATCAAATAGAAATACTTGGAAATGACACCGACGGAGATGGCATACCAAACTGGTGGGAAGAAGAATTTAACTACGATCCATTATCATGGAACGATCATAAAAACCTTGATCCCGACAATGATGCATTGACTAATTTTGAAGAATGTATTTCTTACGAATGGGGTGCAGATCCATTCTATAAAGATATATTTTTGGAGTTTGACTGGACAGAATCAAAAACACAAGATGCATCAAACTCTCCATCCCGATCACTCGTAAATGAAATGAAAGAAAGATTTCTTGAACATAACATTACCTTGCACGTTGATTTAGGGAAACTTGGTGGAAGTGAAATAGTGCCATATGTAACAGATATAAAAGTTGACGAACTGGTAGATATTTACTGGGATCATTTTTTAAAAAATGATTTAAACAATCCAAGAAAAAATATCTTTCATTATGGTTTTATATGTGACACCGGCCCTGGAACTGGTTTTGCAGTAATAGCCTGGGGGCACTTGAACTCATTTTGTATATCAGCAGATGTACTAAAAAAAGACTTTCCAGATAAACCACGACAACTTATAATCACACATGCAAGTATGCATGAACTTGGCCATACTATGGGTCTAATTGCAGATGATTTTGGAGGAAACGATAACCATGCTGCAATTTATCCTCAATACAGTGATTTTTGGAAATATAGAAACTACAAAAGCATTATGAACTACAGATACACTTATTCAATACTTGATTTTTCAGATGGAGACAACGGAAGAGTTGATTATGATGACTGGGTGGGAATGGAATTTGATTTTTTTAAAAACACTCATTTCGAGTGGCCTAAAAACTAGTCCTCTTTCCATTTAGTAAAAAATACGCCTGCAATAAAAAACACAATTGCAAAAACTGATACTACACCTGTGAAAAACAAAGTTTTATCCATATCTGCATATATCATAGCATTTCTAAAACCTTCATTTACATAATAAAGAGGTAAAAACTTTGCTATAGTCTGAAGAAACGCTGGCATTTGCTCAAGTGGGAAAAAGGTTCCAGCTAGAAACATCATCGGAAAAGTAATTGCTCCGCCTGCCATATCAGCAGTTTCTTCTTCTTTTACAAATCTACCTATTAGCATTCCCATACCTGAAAACATAAAACTAGTAGAAATTACAAATATGAAAAAGAAAATATTAAGTTCAATTGATAGACCCCATACAATCACCCCAACCGTAATTATTACAATTGCGGAGATAAAAGATAAGACAAGCATAAAAAGCATCTTTGATATAATCCAGTCAGAGCGTGTAACCGGCATTGTAATTAGCTTTCTTAGAATACCATTTTTTCTATATTTTGTATTTCTCTCTATACTGCCGTAAATCATAGAAGTCATTATGGTAAAACCAATAATCCCGGGAACAAAGAAATCTATAAACTCAAAGTCATCCCCAACTGTACTTTCCTCATGAAGACCAACTATTTTTTTACCTTCTGTAACATTTAAATTAAACTCATACAAGACATAGATTATTGTATTTCTAATAACAGATGTCGTTGTCTGATCACTTGGATCTACATAAAGATTCAAATTAAAAGGCAGTTCATCTCCAGATAAATTAAATGTTGGATCCATTTGAGATTGAATATAATTGTTTATCGATTCAGAAAAACCTTTAGGAATAACTAATGATACCGATTTATCTTCATCAAGCATATGTTTTTTAATATCAATATCTGAATCAACAATTGTAACATTCAAAATATCAATTTCTTTTAATCCATCAATAAATACATCTGACATTTCAGTATCATCTAAATCCTGGACAAGAATCTCATATGATACATCCCCTGCACCTGAGAAAATCGCCCCAAAGATTAATATCAATAAAACTGGAAATAAAATTGTCCAAAAAACAGTACCAATGCTACGCATCCAGGTTTTAATATTTGAAATAAAATCATGAAAAATAAATCGAGGATTCATTCGTTTTCCTCCGAAAGTTTCGCACCAGTTAGTTTCAAAAATATTTCTTCCAAGTTAGATCGTCTTATGTCAATACTCTCATAATCTACACATTCATGTTTTAAAAGAGATAAAACATCCAAGACTTTTTCTTTATGTTCGATAGATATGGCTATGTCACCATTATTTTTACTATCAACTTTAAAATCGTTATCCTTTAAAACTTCAATTATTTCTTTTGATTTACAGTTTTTAATTCTAAGAACACTTTCATTTCCATACTGGTTTATAAGTTCATTCAATGAACCTTTTGCAATGATTTTTCCTTTATAGATAATTGCAATACTATCTGCTAGATATTCAGCTTCTTCCATATAATGAGTTGTCAGAAAAATTGTTTTACCCTTATTTCTAAGACCTGCTATTACGTCCCATACCTCTCTTCTGGCTTTAGGATCAAGACCGGTGGTTGGTTCATCAAGAAAAATAATATCCGGGTCATTTACTAGAGCTATTGCTACACCAACACGTTGTTTAAGCCCACCGGATAAATTTTTGTAATATTTATCTTTTTCAGCTCCAAGGTTTATTGCATCAATGATTTCATCTATATCGGCATTTTTCTTATATGGTTTTGAAAAATACTCGAGAGTCTCCCGGACAGTTAATCTTTCAAAAGAATGAAATTCCTGAGGAAGAATTCCTATTTTTTCTTTAATTGAATTAAAAGAGTTTTTGATATCATATCCAAAAATATTGATTTTACCAAAGGTTGGGTTTCTAATTGATTCAATCATTTCAACAGTTGTTGTTTTTCCTGCACCATTTGGCCCAAGAAAAGCAAAAACCTCTCCTTTATTTACATTAAAAGAAATATTATCGACTGCTTTCAAATCACCATATCTTTTTGAAAGGTTATTTACTTCAATTGCAACCTCTTTAGTAGCTCCATATTTTTCAAATGTTACTTTACCTTGGGTTCCGCATGTATCACATCTAACTAATGCAACTTTACCTGCAGCGCTTGTAACAGTTAATATATTACCGCATTTAGGACACCGAACACTTTTTGATACCATAATTTCCCCTAAATTTTTCATATAAATATGAATCTTTACTATTTATTTTTTTATAACGTTAGGAAAAGATAATGTTGTTTGGTCTTTCCCAAACATTTTCCAGGCTTTTATATATAAACATGTTTATAAATATCACTTGGTGTTAAAAAATGAAAAACAAAAAAATATTATCAATTGCTATGGCATCCATTACTTTATTAAGTTGTATTTTTGGAATGTCATTAGTACAAAAAACTGGCGCTTCTGAAACAGTAGAAGAAACTAATTTTGAAAATGAAACTACAGAAGAAAATTTTGAATCTCATGGAACAATAAGTATAGAAGGTGTTGCAAGTATAGAAGTTGGACCTGATCTTTTGGTAATAATTCTAAAAGTTAGTGCATTAGACCCAGATTCAGCAAACAAAGCAACTGAAGAAGTCGCTAAAAAACTGGATCAAGTGATAAATGCTTTAGAAAGAATAGGTATTTCAAAAAGCGATATTGGATCAAACACATATTCCATTAAACAAGTATATGAATGGACTTATTATCCTAATGGAAATAGAAAAGAAAAAGTCTTTAAAGGTTACAAAGCAGTAAACACTTTAAGAGTAGAAGTTAAAGATTTTGATAAAGGTGGCAAAGTTATCGATGTTGCAGCTGATGCAGGTGTTTTGGTAAATAGCATCCATTTTGAACTCACAAAAGAAAAAAGAAATGAACTAAAAATTCAAGCAATGGAAATGGCTGCAAAAGATGCAAAACTCAAAGCAGAAACCATAAGCTCTGCCCTTGATGAAGAAATTGGGAGAGTAAAGTCTGTTAATATGAACAAGTACAATTATCAACCATACGAATATTGGAATAGAAAGGGATACAGTTCAATTGGCGTTGACAACATTGTACCCCCAACAACAATTCTACCATCAGATTTAACAGTTTCAGTAACTGTAAATGTAATCTGGGAACTTATATAAACAACAAATATCTTTTTTTTCTTTTTTTTAAACCAAAAACATAATTATAGATTTATCTATTTTGTAATTCAATTAAAATAGAAGAAAATATAATAAGTATGGATTTATTTAAAAAATC
>CAZKQS010000086.1:0-5370 GCA_964554985.1 uncultured Thermoplasmatales archaeon
AAAGAAATTGAAAAAGCAGAAAAAAAAGCTTTAAAAGAAAAAGAAAACATAATAAAAAAAGCTAAAAAAAGTATTGAAAAAGAAATAGAAAAAGCAGAAAAAGAAGCTTTGAAAGAAATCAAAAAAATTAATAAAGAAACTCAAAAAGAAGTTGATAATATAAATAAGATCTCTGATAAAAAAATATCAGACTCAATTGATTCAATAATTTCAAAGATTAAAAAAGGGGGTTAAAACGATACTTTTTCCTGCATCAATGAAAAAGGCATCCTTTGTTGTGCATCAAGACTATTTAGATGATGTAATCAAAAGCCTTCATGAAAAAGGATTGATGCAGATAATTGATATTTCAAAAGAGGAACCAGACATTTTGAAAGATACTGAGAAAAGTAAGAGTCTTTCAGAAGCAGAAAATCTTGCTAACTATGAACTTAGGCTTTCAAGACTTATAGATATTTTAAATAAAGTTAGACCAAAAAAAGGTGGAATTAAAGCTATTTTAAATCCTGAGCAACCTGAAATAAAAGAGGTTGAGGATACTTCTATCGATGACTTGTATTCTTATGCTGAAGGCCTACTTGATGAAATAGAGTCAAATATTATTGATGAACAAGAAAAAATCGATTCTCTCAATGAAAAAAAAGAAGATATCAAAAGTCAGTTAGGTGAATTAAAATATCTAAAAAGTTTTGATCTTGATATATCTAATATTAAAGAATCAGAATATCTAATTTTAAAAGCAGGTTTAACATCTGATTTTGATGAACTTAAAAATGAAATTAAAAAACTAAATCTGACTGATTTTTATTCTCAAAGTTTCAAAGAAGGAAAAAAAATAAAATGGTCTGTAATACTTGTTTCACATATATCTGAAAAAAAGAGCATTGAAAAACTTAGTAGGGAATATCTGGAAGAGTTCAGAACATATAAATTATCAGGTAAACCATATGAACTTTCAAAACTTTTAAAACAAAATATTAAAGACATCAATTTACAGAAAAAAAAGAATATTTCAAATTTAAAGAAATACTCTAAAAAACAATTAGACGAGCTTTTGTCCTTAAGAGAAGAAATTCAATTAGAAAAAGCAAGACAGGAAATTGCTAAAAATTTTACTAAAACAAATTTTACATATCTAATCAAGGGATGGATTTTAGAAAAAGATGAAAAAGAAATAAAAAAGACAATAACAACAGCATCAAAAGAAAACGTAATAATTGATTTTAAAAAGCCATCGACAAATCCTGATAACCCACCTACTTATATAGAAACACCTCGCTGGGCTGATGGATTCAAAAGCCTTCTTAGTATGTTTGCTCTACCTAAATATAACGAGATAAATCCAACTATTATAATGGGTATATTTTTTGTTTTGTTCTTTGGTTTTATGCTTGGTGATGCTGGATACGGTCTTGTAATCTTCTTTTTGTCAATATTTGGATATCTTAAATTTTCAAAACATAGTGATATGATACGCGCATGGTCATTTATGGGCATATGGCTGGGTTTAACTACAACAATAGTAGGACTACTTACCAATAGCTTTTTTGGAGATTTAGTTACAAGGTTTATCTATGGAAACCCTGAATCATTATTATATCAAGCAGAAATTTTTGGTATAAATCTACCTTTAAACTCAATTAAAGATCCATTAACAATTCTAACTATTGCTTTGGTTTTTGGACTTGTCCATCTAAATATTGGAGTAGTTCTAGGCATAATACAGGAATATAAAAGAAAAAACTACAAACAACTTTTAACTGAGCAATCATGTTGGATTCCTCTTCAACTCGGTGGGGGAATGCTTATTGGAAAATTCATTCTTGATTTTCAAATATCTCAAACCTTGTTTTATATTGCAGGAATCTTAGTAATAATTGGTATTATACAACTATTTGCAGGAAAAGGCCCGATAGGGTTTTTTGATATAACTGGTTATGTTGGGGACTGGCTATCATATGCAAGGCTTCTTGCACTAGGTCTAGCAACTGCTGGTATGGCTTTAGCATTCAATGTTGTATCAGGAATGCTGCAACCATCAAGTATTGATGGAATAATACCAGTTATTTTGATTATTTTAATGATTATTCTATTGATAATAATGCATGTTGTAAACCTGGGTCTTCAGGCTCTTGGCGCAGGAGTTCACTCGCTTAGACTACAATATGTAGAATTTTTCAATAGATTCTATGAAGGCGGAGGAAAAGAATTTACGCCTTTTAAAATTAAACGAAAATATACAAAAAAAGTAGAAGAAAAATAGGAGGAAAAAATAAAATGAAAAATATAAGAAAAGCAACAATTGTAGCGAGCTTACTTGCAGTTATGTTCTTATTTTCTGCAGGGATAGCATCAGCTCAAGTAACTGAAGAAGAAAGTGCAGAAAACACAAAATTTGTAATACTAGGTTGTGCTCTAGCAATTGGTATAGCTGGTATTGCTTCAGCAATAGGTCTAGGTATAGCTGGATCATCAGCAATAGCGGTTACTGCGGAAAAACCTGATCTATTTGGTAAATGTCTAGTTTTACAGGTTTTACCAATGACACAATCTGTATATGGCTTGTTAACAGCAATCTTACTTATGATGGGTGCAGGACTACTTGGTGGTGCTGGTGAAGTAACATCTCTTATGGGCGCTGGTGCTATATGGATTGGTCTTGCTGTAGGCCTTACAGGTATATCGGCTGTAAACCAAGGTATGGTAGCAAGTTCATCGATTAGTGCAACTGGACGAAACCCAGATGTTGCTGCACGTGGTATTATATTTACTGTAATGCCTGAGACAATTGCAATTTTTGGACTTTTAGTAGGAATTTTACTTATGACTGGACTTGGTCTATTATAGAAATGGTAAATTAATATGTCAGCTGAAAAAATAATTGAGCAAATCAAAAAAGATTCAGAAAAAGAAATCAAAAAGATCACAAAAGATACAGAAAAAAAGAAAAAAGAGATAATCGAACAAGCAAAACAAGAAGGAAAACTTGAAGCAGAGAAAATCAAAGAAGAAGGGAAAAAAGAAGCTGAAAACACTAAAAAGATACTAATTTCACAGGCAAACCAGGAAGATAGTAGAAAAAAGATGCAAGCCAGGGAAGAAATAATAGACAAGTGTTTTAGAAAAGCTGAAGAAAAACTATCAAAGATTAAAGGAAAAGAATATCAGAAAATAGTTGAAGATCTAATAAAAAAATCAATGGAGAAAATTTCTGGTGAAAAGATAGTTTATATCTCAAGAAAAGAAGATAACAAAATAGCAGAGAAATTAGATCTTAAAGTTGCTGGCAAAATTCAGGCAGTAGGCGGCATAATTCTTTCAAGTTCGGATGGTAAAATTACAATCGACAATACTTTTGAAGGAATTATAAAAAGAGAAAGATCAGAGATAAGAAACCATGTGGGAAAAATTCTTTTTTCATAGATAAAAGGCTGTGTGGATATACATGTTTGAAATTATAATGGACCCAAATAGTTATCCTTTCTGGATAATTGTAATCAGTGTTATAGCTTTGGCTGTAGCAGTAATATATCGTCCTTTTTCCTCCTATATGAAATTTGTATATCCTAATGCTAAATATGAAACAATTGGAAATAAATATATCAAAGAAAAAGAACTAAATTCCCTTGTTGAAATAAATAATATTGATAGTTTCAAAGAAAAACTAAACTCGTCAAAGGATTATGAAGTAAAAGGTAATACTTCTCAAGAAATCCAATATTCACTAGATCAAAACTTCAAAAACACAGTTGTAATGATGAAAAAAGACAGCTCAAAAAAGATGGATAAGTTTTTTGATACATATCTAGAAAAAAATGATTTTTATCTGATTAAAAAAGAACTAAAAAATAGAATAGTTAGTAATAATGTTCATGATAGAAGTATAGATAAAGTTCATTTTAGAGAAAATAAAAAACTTTTATCTAGATTAAAAGATGCTGAAGAGGAAGAATTGCCTAATATTCTAACAGATTATGGCTTTCCAAGAGAAATCAAAGATGAACTATCGAAAGAAGAAATCGATTTTTTGATACTTGATAAAATAATAGATAAATACTATTTTGAAAAAATACTTAGTGTTAAGGTTCCCTATAAATGCAACAAGGGTAAAAACCAGTTCATAAAAAGATATATTGACATAAACAATATAAAAAACGTTCTGCGTGCAAAACAAATGGATTATAAACTTGAAGAAATTCTAAAATTATTTGTTTCTGAAGGTTTTGAGATACCTAAATGGAAATTTGAAGAAATTGCTGATAGTGACTCAGTTTCCCAAGCTATATCTTCTCTAGAGGGGACTTCTTATTATGATCCACTAAAAAACTCGATTGATAAATATAATGAAGAGCAATCTGTTCAAATTTTTGAAAATGCTTTAGATAGTATTTATCTTAAACTTATTAAAGATATCTCACAGGATAACTATGTAACAATAGGTCCTACAATTAGATTTCTAACGGGTAAAGAGTTTGAGATAAGAAATCTTAAGGTAATATCAAAAGGAATTTCAGATAAACTCAGCTCAGATCTTATTAAAGAGTTATTAATAATGGAGGGAGCTAGTTGAAAATAGCAGTGTTATGTGACAAGGATACTGCTACAGGTTTTATGCTGGCAGGTGTTAAAAAAATATATGTTCCAGATGATAACCTAGTAAAAATATGGAATGAAATAAAAGATGAAGAAGATATAGCAATTCTTCTTATCACAGAAAAAATTGCTGAAGATCTTGATAAATATCTAAAAGATTTTAGAACACGTAATTCAGTTCCAATAATTGTTGAAATCCCAGATAAAACAGGACACAAAAAAGATCATGTTGATTATGTTTCACATTTAATTAAAAAAGCAGTTGGTATTGAAATTGAAAAATGATTATTAATTTGGAGGAATAAAATTTATGACAAAAAAAAGCAAAGGTAGAATAGTTAGAATCTCTGGTCCAGTCATAGAAGCTGACGGTATGCGCGGATCAAAGATGTATGATGTCGTTAGAGTCGGAGAAGAAAACCTTATCGGTGAAATCATAAGACTTGAAAAAGATAATGCAATTATTCAGGTTTATGAAGATACAAATGGACTTAAACCTGGTGAAAAAGTAATATCTACAAATGCTCCTCTATCTGTTGAACTAGGTCCAGGTCTTATAACTAATATCTATGATGGAATACAAAGACCTCTTCCTCAGATTAAAGAAAAAACAGGTGATTTTATTGAGCGTGGAGTTGAAGCACCAGCTCTTGACCGAGAAAAGAAATGGGATTTTAAACCTAAAATAAAAAAAGGTGATAAGGTAAAACCTTGTGATGTAATTGGTGAAGTAAAAGAAACATCAATTATTACTCATAGAGTGATTATTCCTCCAAA
>CAZKQS010000087.1:0-5286 GCA_964554985.1 uncultured Thermoplasmatales archaeon
CTGTAGGACCGCTAGGACCTGTAGGACCTGTTGCACCCGTGCTTCCAGTGGCTCCAGTTGCTCCTGCTGTAAACTCTGTCCAGCTACTAGAAGATGTAGTTCCGCCATTTTTATACAACTTTTTGTTGGTTGTATCTCTAGCCTCTGCTAGAACAGCAAAACCAGATTCACTTGCTGGGGGAGTTCCCTCAGTTAAACATCTAGAAATCTTATTGTATGAGTTGTATTCAAGAACGGTAACTTTAATTCCGCCAATCGTACGTCTATCTCCTGCAATAAGAACCGATCTGTTAAATATTTTAGACATTTGTTTTATTGTCTCTGGGGTAAGCATATAGCTCCCCCAGAGAGATTATTTTAATAATAATTCTTACCCTATTCGACTTTATTATGACCAGTCTGAAGCATCGATTTGAACATCGATTAAGACTCTTGCTCCATCGGCGAAGGTTTTAACACCGAAGCCTTCTAATCCTTTAATTCTGTCACCGAATCTCTTTTCAACTCTAGTTACTTCAAGCTTAGTTGGCATTTGAACTGCTAGGTCAGTAGCACCTCTAAGACCGAACCAAGAGTGATGTGTTTGAGCTGACCAGATATTTGTTCCTTCATTAAAGGTTTCAGAGACAACAATATCTCCATTACCCGTGAAAGCCATATCTTCAGCGGTAGTAGCAGAAATATTTCTCTTTTCAAGAATAAATCTGTCTTCTGAAGAAACATCGTTATAATCAGTTCCTTCTGTACCTGTAGCAGTTAAAGCATAAGCTAAGTTTTGTCTAGCTGCTGCAGCTGAACCTCCACTATCTACATATCCAGCTCCCTGATCACTAATATCATCGTCAAAAGTAAATGTTACTCCTGCGATAGTAACAGTGTCTCCATTAGTTGGAGTAGTATCAATCGTTAAAGTTGCTGTCCAAGGTAGGTTGTTGTTTTGAACAACAGTCCATCCTTGCCAAGGACCGATAATTCCATTTGCTAATACGCTGTCCCCTAAAGCAGATTCTCTACCTGCCTTTGTTCTCCTTAAAACTCCAACTGTGTGAGGACCTACAACTGCTACTCTTCCAAACATTGGGGCGTCTACGACGTCAAGTTTGGTGTGAGCTGCTGTAAAGACTTTAGTTGCGTTTGAAGCAAGCAATTCTAAACTACTTCCAGAAGATCCACCTACATCACCAGCGTCAATTGTGTGTGAGGCATCATCTTTAACTCTGTTAAGAAATGCTTGTTCTTGAAGATTATTAAGCTGTTTCTGAATATCTTGAGCGATCCTTTCAGAAATTGCATATCCGGATTGTTTCTTTTCTATATCATCAAGGTACATAGAAGCATACTTGAAGGTGTCAACCTCAAGCTCTCCATCAGTGGTTGTGTAGTCTTCGTCGTCAATATCTGTTCCAGGAATATAAGTTCCTGTTTTAGCGTGAGACATAATAGGCTTATGGTATTTCCTACCGTCTTTAGCTAAAACTGAAGAAGCATCCGTTCCTGCTAGAAAAACTGCTGTGTTTTCTACGAATAAAGTGTTTTGAAGCTCCTTACTCCAATATTCTTTATTTAAATATGTTGCTGTGTTAGCCATATTCGTTTCTCTTTAATTTTAATAATTCGACTAAGCAGTCGTTACGAATATGAGTTGCCAATTATTCTTGTGCTCTCATCTGTTGTTTCCATTTCTCCCATTTCTCTTGACCTTCTTTAGTAGAAACGTCAAAGTCTGGGATCTTTCCTTCCTCAAATTTGATTGGCTTTCCCTTATTCTTCCGACTTATCGTTGCTTGTTGCACTTTGGCGGCTTCCTCTAATTCCTTTTTCTTATGAAGAATATAAGGATCTTTAGAAGCTTTTTTGACTGATATGCTTTGAAGTTTAGCTATCTTTTGAATGTCTTCCTTTAGTTCTTCCGGAACATCCATATCATTAAGACGTTCCTCTTCAAGAACTGATAAGACTTGCTCTCTAATTGTAGTCTTAGCATCCTCAGTCTCCTTTGCCTTTGGCTTAGGATCGGAAGTTTTTGATTTGAGTTCTTTTCTAAATTTTATCTTTTGGCCGATTGCCGTAGATAATTTATTGTGGGCTTCAATTTCTCTTTGAACAGCCCTGTCTAAGATGTCGCCTTGCTCGTCTGGATCTATTCCTAGATCTTCAGCAATCTTCTCCCTTAACTCATTCTCATCTACTTCCTTGAGATCGTTTTTTTCAGCTTCAATCTCTTCAGCTGTTGGCTCCTTAGGAGCGATGTTTTTATTTTTATCCATTGGACTTTTTTTGACCCTTTGGGTCGATTAGTTTTTAATTGGAATTGTTTAACGAGGGTTATTCCACCTCAAAACTCTTCAACTATTTTTTAATTACTTCCCCATTTATTTTTTTAGCAAACTGTTCTGCTAGTTCTTTTCTTTTCTCTCCGTGATCTTCTATTGTATATTCTCTCATAAATTGCCCTCTACTATTTTTAACAACATAAACATCAGCTAATTTAGTTTCTTTTTTTTCTCTTCCTTTAAACTCAGTCTTGCTTTTCTTTCTTCCTTTCTTAACTGGTTTTTTTTTCCATTTCTTAAAACCTTTAGTAATTCTGCCTCTCCAAATAGCTTTTCTTTCGGTTTCTTTCTCATATTCTTCCATTAAAGGAGTTTTCTTAATTTCTTCTGCCATAATTTTAATTTATTATTTATAAAAAAGGCGAGCAAACCATTAATCCTAACTAAAGGATTTGTGTCTGCCCGCCTGGTGTGTTCCAGCAAGGGTTAACTTTATTATATTATATTATAATTTTTAAAAAATATCAAGAAAGCCCATAGTCTTTTGTAGCTGATTCAATCATTTTTCTTCTATGAATACTTATTTGTTGCTTTTTAGCTTTCCTTTCTTTTTCTGCTAAATCAGCATAGCTTTTCATAGCCCAAGCTATACAACAAGCCATTAAAAGATCGAAATGTCGTGTAGCTAGTCTAGGATCTACCTCTCTGTCCATTAAATCGTCCCGTGTAAAGCTTTTAAGTTCATTTATGAGGTCTTGATCGGATAATTCTAAATGTCCATCCTCAACGGCTCTCTTGAGGTCAAATATCATTCTAGGTTTAGTTGCTTTATTAGTTTGCCAACCATACTCTGTTAGAACTCTATCTCTTGTTTTTGCAGGATCACTCTTTCTAACAAAGATATTATCGTATTCCTGTTTTAAAATAGCTATAGTAGCATGTCCGTGATTATTACATTCCGGAGCAAAGATTGGATTACCAAACAAAGAACATTGTCTTGCTATCTCATATCCAAAAACGTCTGGCTTTATTGTATTGCTTTTAAAAGTTGCAACCACTCTATTAGGATTTTGAGTGAAGTCTATAAAAACTGTAGTAGAGTGATCTAACCCAACACCTCCCCCAACATCTCCTCCCCCTCCATATCTATGAGAAGGATTAAAATCATAAAACATTTTGAAACCACCTATTATCTCTTTTGGTTCTATTACTTTTTGTTTATCTAAACAAAGTCTATCAAACATAACATCTAAACCAGCAGAAGGACGACAAAGATATTCTCCCTCATAATCATCAGCTTTATCTTTAATTTCTAAAATATCTTCCTTGCTAAATCTTGACCAAGTTGGTTTTCCGTCTTTTATTATTGGAGTTATTAAAACATTATCTCTGCTTTTAGCTAACCTATGAACGTTTCCTCTTTCTGATAAATAATTACATTCATAAATACAACCTCCATTCTTAGATAATCCTGTTCTTGCCTCTTCCATATTATCCCAAATAGATTGAGTTATAATTGCTGAACGTAATGTTTTCCTTGTTTCAAAATCTATAAATAATATAAGGTCTGGTCTTGCTTCTTCTTGGATATCTCCTCTCTGCTCCATTCCTACTGTTCCGGATGATAATTTTACCCCATAAGAAGTAGTAAAAGAACTCATTGTCTCTTCTCTTTTCTTATCACTCTTTTCAAAAACATCTTTGTAATGCTCTGCTACTCTAGCAGAAACAAACATATTATAAATATCAGTTGTCATCTGTTTAGAGTTCGACCTATCAGAAGCTAATATCTTAATAAATTTTCTATAATAACTTTCATCGTTTAATATACAAAAAGCTACAAAAAGTTTATCTCTAGAAGTTTTTCCAGATCCTCTAAATCCTATATTAACAAAATCTTTTTGTTCTCCTCTATAAACTGCTAAATTATTTTTATCAAACTTTCTATGAAACGGAGCATCGTCAACAACTTCGTTTAGTTCGTCTATAAAATAATCAGGAAAAAACCACCTAGACCATAATCTAAATTTAAAAAGAACTTCTTTTTCGGGAGTGTTTAAATCAAAAGCAAATAAAGCTCTAATGTCAGAAGTGTTTCCACTATCAAGAATCTTCTGACAAAGCTCCATTGATGGCTTTTTTTGCTTTTTCTCTTGATTCTTCATTGATTGATTCTCCTTTAGTTGTTACGTCTACTTGTTTCTTTAAGTTCCAGTCTCCGAATTTCCTTTCAATAATCCAAGCCCATTTTGTCCACTGAGTCTCATCTTTATGTCTGAGTTTCTTGAACAAATGTTTCTTCTGATTTGACAACGCCTTTTTTATAACGGACCTTAACTTCATATATTTCTTATAGTTTTCTTCGTTTGTATCTTCTCTTCCTTTGACATTAGTAGCAAAAGCCTTCCAATCTTTAAATGCTGAATGAGAAAATTTATCATCTTTATCTAAAAGTTCATTAGCCTCTATAACTAATTCTTCATCTGTTAAAATAATAGAGTTAATATCTTCATTCGCTACCTTACTTATTGCCTCTATTATATTGTCATTAATCTTTGTTGGCTTAACCATATTTAGCAATTTATTAATCTATCCCCTTTTTTTAAGTTTTCTTCTGCCCATAATGGCTGAAGATTAGACAGAGCCCAGCAGTCTTTGAACTCTTTATCTTCAAAACTATCATAACTAAAATTTGAAGCTGGAACAACATGATCAATGTGCCATTCTCCGTAGTTTTCAAAACTCATTCCTTTTTTAAAATGTTTCTTTAAATATTCTTCCTTTGCCAGGATCATAAGGTGTTGTTTCTACTGTTACCTTATCTCCTGGTAAGACTTGGATATGGTTCATTCTCATTTTGCCGGATAAATAAGCTCTAATTTCTTTGCCGTCTTTTAGCTCTACTTTAAATTTTCCTCCAGAAAAAACTTCAATCACTTTACCTTTTACTCTGCTCTTATCTTTTTTCATATTAATAGATCTCTGGTTCGTCTTTTTTTCTTACTCTCTTTAC
>CAZKQS010000088.1:0-5183 GCA_964554985.1 uncultured Thermoplasmatales archaeon
ATAGCGATTCCTTGGTAAGGAATAGGTCGTGGGTTCAATTCCCACCAGCGGCTTATCTATTTTTAGCTAGGAATGCTTTTTTCACCACGGAAATATGTTAAATCCATTCTCTCCCAGTCATCATAATCACCAATGAAACGATTGACAAAAGGCCTTGATCCATCTGAGTAATCAACCATTCTATAGATCATGCCATAGCTCATACAACTCTTATATAAAGGTATGAAAATCCTTAGAAGCCACCCTGTTTTTCCATGGCCCGGAATTGGTCTGAAATTAAGGTTATGCCCTGTTTCATGCATATATGCACTAGCATATACAACGTCTCTATCAAACCCATTGTCAGCAGCCATTATATCACATAGATTAGCTGATATTTGAAAAGCATTTCTTCCAAATGCATTACCTGTAACCCAGCTACTTTCCCATATAAGTACACCATAATGAAATACCTCACACCACCAATCAACTGGCCGTGTATCATAAAAATAGCTATTACGAATTTCGTATAATTCTTGAAATTCAGTTATTTTATCAAAAGGGATAAACTCTGAACCAGATAATCCATCATATGATCCGTCATCAAGATGATAAATTACATTCTGACGGTTGTGGGCGGTATATAGCAATTCTTTAGCTTTCTCTGGAAAGATGCTAATTTCACCGTTTGGTCCTTTTTCCATTTGGTCAAGCTCTAAAAACAAATCACGGACAAAGGGGTCAGGATACATATATAACATTCTATATTCGTTTAGATTTGTTATGCCATCAAGCTCAGGGTCAAGAACTTCATGGTTATCATATTCCTTTGGATTATATTTATATCTATGTTCCCACCCTGTTGGAACTAAATCATTGTCAAAATCTGTATCATAGTCATTTACAGTTGGATCAGTTTTGTATTCTTGAGTTTCCATGTAAAAAGGAATTTGATCATTATCATAGTCATTAAAAGATATGTCAAACCATAGCTCACAATCTCTGTCTTGTGTGTAAATTGTTCCATCATCACAACCATTTAATCTACCGTATCCAGAGGAATCTCCGACATAATCATCGCGAGTCCAACGACCTGTCTTTAGATTATAACTTATTTCAGCGTTGTATGAATCAGGATCTTTTCCAGAGTCTTTACTTATATCACATAATCTATCTTTTGTTTCAATTCCATCAGCTTTATCCCATAGTTCTATTACAATATCTACTGTTTCAGAGAAATCAGGTACATCGACTGTGATTTTATGAAAAGGTTCATAGATGTATCTAGTATTCCACATTATATCACTTATGTACTCTTCTCCACTAACAATAATTTTTGTATAAAAATCAGGTTTACTGTCTAAATCGATTATTTCTCTAAAATATAGTTGCGGGTCATTGTGCTCAAGTGATCTAATCTTTAAAATTTCAACAGTTATTTCTAAATCGATGAGAGGATCAATATCTTTAGTGTTTGTACTTTTTATCTCCATTGAATTAACAGAAGCAGTTAACAAAAAAATTATTATCAAAATAATGCTGTATATTTTTCTCATAAAATAACCTCCAGCTAATAAGAAATAAACGATGTATAAAAACCTTGAGGTTAAAAAATAATATTTCTTTATTCTCTTTCTTTTATATTTCTTACTATTTGTTTGCCATAATCGGTGAGTTTGTATATTTTTACGTTATGTCTGCTTTCTATTTTTTCTACTAGGTTCAAACCAATTAAAGATTCCTCTTTACGGTATCGTGAGTTCATTCCTCTTATTGCACCAATTACATTAGTAGGAGTAGTTTTAACATTATAAGCAATATCAGATGTATAACTACCACTAGGGCTGATATCAAAAAGATATTCTGCGATTTTTTTTCTAACGCTACTCCTTCTCAGAGACCTCATTACTAATGGTCTTAGAGTTTCAGGAGACTTATCTCTATTATCTCCAGTCTGCATCCCATCCTCAACTCATTATTGTAAATGTATAGTTCTTTTAATAACTTATCGCTTTTCTAATTATTCAAATGCATATTCACCTGCATAAATATCTATTCTTTTTTAAAAAAAGTAAAAATAAAAGCTAGTATTTGTTTAAATGTTTCTTAATAAGTGACTTAATTGTGCCAGATGTACCAATTGTTTGTATTTGAATTTGTTGAGAATTAATCTTTTTTATTGATTTTAAAAGGCGAATTGCATTTTCTTTTTCAGTGTGTTTACATCTAAGAATTCCTTTATCCTCATCAAAACGCACAACAAAAAAACCCTTTTTTTTACAATCAGAGCCAAAAAGATCAATACATTTTTTTCTAACCTTCTTTATTATATCTTTCTTTGAAATTAGAAAATTTCCTTCTCTATTTATAATAAAACCAATGTATCTGCGGCGTCTTCCTTCTTTAATTATTCTTTACACCTCGTAATATTTATTCTGATTCTATACGCGGTGCAAGAAGATAGGTTACATGTCCTTTTTTGTCAGCGATACTAAACTCAACTCTTATAGGATTATCATTACCAAGCATGATAGTTACTGGTGTATCACTAGAGATAGGTTTTATCATGTTACTAAAGTAATCAATTGAAAACAAGCTTTTACATTTGCCAGTTGTTTTTAGTTCAACTAATAAATCCTTTGGAAGTTTAAGATTTACTGTGTCAGTATCTCCCTCAGCAAATAGCTCAAAATCATCTTTGTTTACTGTTAGTGCAAGATGGTCTGATACTGCTTCTGATGCTCTTACACCTTGAGTTAACTCTGATGCTTTAATTACAATTTTACCTGGCAGGTTAAGATTTGGCATTTTTGGATCAGGCATACCTGCAGTATCAATCAAACCCATTCTTCTAACAAGATTGCCGATTTTTACAACAAGACGATTTGAATCTTCATCATATTCAAGATTAACAGTATCTCCAGAGCCAGAGAGCCTCATTATACCAGCAAATTTATCCATGTCCACACCAAGCTCCATCTCACCTGCTTTATATTCATCAAAAGCCTCTTTTTTAATTTGCATGTCTACCATTGCAACATGTGCAGGGTCAACAGCTCTAAGGGTGATACCTTTTGCATTTATGTTAAATTTTACTTCATTAACAAGTGGAGAAGTAACATCAATTATTCCTTTAAGTACCTCTGATTTTACTTTTGCATTAAACATAGTGTTTTTTTCCTCCCCAAAATATTTTTCAAGTTTCAACTAAGCTATTTTTTTGTTTTTAATACATTTTGAGTTTATAACTTCTGCGGTATTATCTAATTATATATTGAATAGATTTTGCATACGCCAAACAAAGAGCGGCCAATAAGTGGTGTAAACTTTACTCGTTTAAACCACCCGGTATAACCCTTAAAACCTGACATAACAAGGGTGTGAGGGCCTTTAACGACTGTGTTGTTTGTGTTGTTTCCATATATATCTATTACTGGGTTAATAAAAGTAGCTGAAAGATTAGATCTATAAAAACATGCAATTGATTTTGTTCTGAGGCGGATCAAGTTTGGAGGAAGTAATATTTTTCTTAGTAATAATCTAAGGATTATTTTCTCAAGTATTTTTGATTGAAAATGAAAGCCTTTTCCTCTGGAAGCTACATAAAATTTCCCTAAACCAAGTGAATAATCTGTATTGTTATCGGTTTTGTTTTCGTCATTTAAACATTCTTTGATATAAGACTGAAATTCTTCATCGTTTTCAAATAATTCTCTGCACTTTTCTTGTATTAATTCAGATATTTCCTCGTTTTCCCCAATCTTGATTGAAACTTTAACTGGCTCTATTTCTCCATTCAAACCATATCTATAAAGAATGATTGTTTCAGAATTTGATTGTTTTTCAATTGTTTTTTCATCTTTTATTTCGTTTTTAAGTTCCACAGATATAACATTTTGAGTAATTGTTAGTAGAAATATCAAACATGTGGATAATACTAATATTTTCTTTAGATTTTTTTTCATATTTTTGTTCCCCCGATTTAACCTTTTAAAGGAAATGCGTATTTATTATATATTTTTATAATTATATAAAGATTTTGCTGTTTTACCGGCTTTTTTTAATCTTCTCTCCATTTATAACCGCATTTAGTACAAGTATAAAACCTACTTTCAGGTTCGTCGCTACCTCTCATCTGGCGAAGAATCCAATACGCTTCATTGTTATCACATTTAGGACATTTGATCTTTGTTTTAGGAAGAACATTATCTTTTTCTTTATCTTCAATAACTGCTACTTCCTTTTTTTCTTGTTTATTGACAACAACATTAGCTCCTTTCTTTTTTCTTTCAAATCCACATTTACGGCAAATCATAAAATCGCCTTTTGGATACATCAAACCTTTACATTTTGGACAAAACATCTTCTTTTTTCCTCCTATAATCTGATATTATTTTATTGTGATCAAAACTAAGATCAGGTAATTTATCTAAATCAAAGAATCTTGCATCACAAGCATCGTCTCCACTTTTAATTTTTCCATCTAGTACTTTTAATGAATATACAACTGAAACAGTATGACCTCGGGGATCTCTTTTTGGATTAGAATAAACTCCAACTAAACATTTTATAGAGGTTAGAAGGCCTGCTTCTTCTTTGATCTCTCTTATGACTGCATCCTCAGTTTTTTCCCCGTATTCAACAAATCCACCAGGTAAAGCCCATTTATCTTTAAACGGTTTATTACCTCGTTTTATTAAAAGAATTTTGTTGTCTTTTGATATAATTCCATCTACTGTTAAAGAAGGTTTTTTATATTTCATTTTGAGGGCTGCTAATAGAGTATAATGTATTTTAATCTTTACACAAAACAATAGGTTCTAAATTAAGGTTTTCCTCTTATATCTTCCCAAAAAGAAGGCAGTTCTTTTTTTAGCTCTGTTTTCCAAATATTAAAAGTCTCATCATCTATTTCGTTTTTTCCAAAAAAGTTACTTCTATTTTTACTTAATATCCTATTATATCCGTTCATGCATCCCTCTCCATTTTTAGGAATGTTTTGAATATTTTATAGGTTTATTAACATTTTTAGTAGCTATTTGTTTATGTGCATGTGTAACTGCACATTTATATGCAGAATCTCGTTATATATAAAATGAAGTGAAACATTTAAAAAAGGTTCATTGTTTCACAATTTCAAAAAAACACACGGGCTCGTGGTCTAGGTGGTTATGACGTCGCCTTGACATGGCGGAGGTCGCCGG